>NZ_DAMCAM010000012.1:0-54911 GCF_032059615.1 Melaminivora sp.
CTGTCCATCGAGGTGCGCCAGACGCTGCAAAAGCACCGCCCCGAGACGCTGGGCCAGGCGTCGCGCATCTCGGGGGTGACGCCGGCGGCCATCTCGCTGCTGCTGGTGCACCTGAAAAAGGGCGGCTTCAAGGGCTTTGCCCCCGGCGCGCAGGAGTGAGGCAGGCCATGGTGTCCGTACCCGAAGAACGCGGCCCCGGCGCCGCCCCGGCCGCCGCGCTGGACTCGCTGCAAGCGCCCCTGCGCGCCGGCGTCGCCGCCCTGGGCCTGGAGCTGGACGAGGCCCAGCACCGCCAGCTGCTCGACTTCCTGGCGCTGCTGCACAAGTGGAACCGGGTCTACAACCTGACGGCGGTGCGCGACCCGCGGGAGATGCTGACGCACCACCTGCTCGACAGCCTGGCCGCCGTGGTCCCGCTGCAACGCCACCTGCGGGCGCTGCCGCCCGAGGCGGGCAGGGCGCCCCGCCTGCTGGACGTGGGCGCCGGCGGCGGCCTGCCCGGCGTGGTGTTCGCCATCTGCTGCCCCGGGCTGCAAGTGGACTGCGTGGACACGGTGGCCAAGAAGGCCGCCTTCATCCAGCAGGCCGCGGCCACCTTGCGCCTGCCGCGGCTGCGCGGCCTCCACGCGCGGGTGGAGTCTCTGGCCGACCCCTATCACGTGGTGAGCTGCCGGGCCTTTGCATCGTTGGCCGACTTCACCGCCTGGTCGCGCGCGGCCCTGGCGCCGCAGGGCGTCTGGCTGGCCATGAAGGGGCGCAAGCCCGAGGAGGAGATCGCCGCGCTGCCGCAGGACGTGCAGGTGTTTCACGTGGAACCTTTGGCCGTGCCGGGCCTGCAGGCCGAGCGCTGCATCGTCTGGCTGCGGCCGGCGGCGGGCTGACGCCGCCGCGACCGCGAAGGCCAGCCCTTACCATTGCGCCTTCGCTTCCTGCAGGCACCCGCCCCCTTTTTCATGTTCGGCATCGCTGACTATGGCGCCTTCGTGGCCGCCGTCGTGCTGTTCCTGGCCATCCCCGGGCCGGGCAATCTGGCGCTCATCACCTCGACCGGCAAGGGCGGCGTGCGCGCCGGCATGGCGGCGGCGCTGGGCGTCATCGCCGCCGACCAGGTGCTGATGTGGACGGCCGTGGCCGGCGTGGCGGCGCTGCTGGCCACCTACCCGGCGGCCTTCCATGCGGTGCAGTGGCTGGGCGCGGCCTACCTGGCGTGGCTGGGCTGGAGGATGCTCACCGCCCGGCCGGGCGACGCCCCGGTGCTGCGCATGCAGGCCCGGCACTACTTTCGCCAGGGCGCGGTCATCACGCTGCTCAACCCCAAGGCCATCGTGTTCTACATGGCGTTCTTTCCGCTGTTCGTCGATCCGACGCGCCACCAGGGCCTGCTGACCTTCGGCGTCATGGCGGCGACGATTGCCGCCCTCACGCTGGCCTACAGTCTGGTGGTGGTGCTGCTCACGCGGCAGCTGGCCGAGCGCATGCGTGCCAACCCGGCCGTGGCGCAGGGGCTGGAGAAGCTGGCCGGCATGTTCCTGATCGGCTTTGGCATCAAGCTTGCCCTGTCGCGCTAACCTGCGCCGAGCCGGGCACCGTCGTTTTCATCTCAACCTTTCACGCACCAGCGCATGGCCAAGATTTTTTGTGTCGCCAACCAAAAGGGCGGCGTTGGCAAGACCACCACCACCGTCAACCTGGCCGCCGGGCTGGCCAAGGTGGGCCAGCGCGTCCTGCTGGTGGACCTGGACCCGCAGGGCAACGCCACCATGGGCTCGGGCGTGGACAAGCGGGCCCTGGAGCACAGCGTCTATGACGTGCTGCTGGGCGAGCAGGGCGTGGCCGAGGCCGCGGTGGACACGCCCAAGGCCGGCTACCGGGTGCTGGGCGCCAACCGCGAGCTGGCCGGCGCCGAGATCGAGCTGGTCAACCTCCCGCAGCGCGAGACGCGGCTGAAACAGGCGCTGGCCGAAGTGGCTGCCCAGTACGACTTCATCCTGATCGACTGCCCGCCGGCGCTCAGCCTGCTCACCCTGAACGGCCTGTGCGCGGCACACGGCGTCATCGTGCCCATGCAGTGCGAGTATTTCGCGCTGGAGGGCGTGACCGACCTGGTCAACACCATCCGGCAGGTGCACGCCAACCTCAACCCCGACCTGCAGATCATCGGCCTGCTGCGCGTCATGTTCGACGCGCGCATCACGCTGCAGGCGCAGGTCAGCGAGCAGCTCAAGGCCCACTTCGGCGACAAGGTGTTCGACACCGTCATCCCGCGCAACGTGCGCCTGGCCGAGGCGCCCAGCTACGGCCTGCCGGGCGTGGTGTTCGACGGCAGCGCGCGCGGCAGCAAGGCCTTCGTGGAGTTCGCGCGCGAGATGGTGCAGCGCGTGCAGCACATGTGACGCGCCCGAAGGTTTTGCATGAAAACGCGGTCCAGCCCTGATGGGGCAAGGACTTGCAGCTATGAATAAAGGAGCCACCCCATGAAGCCCGAACAGGTCCTGTTGCTGCCCGGCTGGCAGAACTCCACCGAAGGCCACTGGCAGACCGAATGGCAGGCCGCGTATGGCTACCGGCGTGTCGAGCAGCACGACTGGTTCACGCCCAAGCGCGGCGACTGGTGCGCGCGGCTGGAGGACGTGGTGGCCGACAGCGACGGCCCCCTGGTGCTGGCCGCGCACAGCCTGGGCTGTGTCCTGGTGGCCTGGTGGGCCGCGCATTCGCAGCATGTGCACAAGGTGCGCGGGGCCCTGCTGGTGGCGCCGGGCGACGTCGAGCGCGACGACGCGCCGCCGCAGATCGCCAGCTGGGCGCCCATCGCCTGCCAGCCGCTGCCCTTTGCCGCCATAGTCGCCGCCAGCAGCGACGATCCCTACTGCACGCCCGGGCGCGCCGCCGAGCTGGCCCGCTGCTGGGGCGCGCGCTGCGTGGACATCGGCGCGCACGGCCACGTCAACGCTGCCTCGGGCCTGGGGCGGTGGGAGGCGGGCCACGCGCTGCTGCGCTCGCTCATGACGGACGGGGGCCGCTGAGCCATGGCGACCAGAAAACCCAAGGGCCTGGGCCGGGGTCTGGAGGCATTGCTGGGCCCGCGCGTGCACGAGCCCGTGCCTGCCGCCCCCGAGGGCGCGCCCTCCAGCCTGCCGCTGGAGGCGCTGCAGCCCGGCCAGTATCAGCCGCGCACGCGCATGGACGAGGGCGCGCTGTACGAGCTGGCCGAGAGCATCCGCGCCCAGGGCATCATGCAGCCCATTCTGGTGCGCCGGCTGGGGCCGGGCGAGGGCGCTGGCCGCTACGAAATCATTGCCGGCGAGCGGCGCTTTCGCGCCGCGCGCCTGGCGGGCCTGACCGACGTGCCAGTGCTGGTGCGCGACGTGCCTGACGAGTCGGCGGCGGCCATGGCGCTGATCGAGAACATCCAGCGCGAGGACCTGAACCCGCTGGAGGAGGCGCAGGGCCTGCAGCGCCTGACGCAGGAGTTCGGCCTGACGCACGAGCAGGCGGCGCAGGCCGTGGGCCGCTCGCGCAGCGCCGCCAGCAACCTGCTGCGCCTGCTGCAACTGGCCGAGCCCGTGCAGACCATGCTGATGGCGGGCGACCTGGACATGGGCCACGCCCGCGCGCTGCTCGCGCTCGACCGTGCCCGGCAAATCACCGCCGGCAGCCAGATCGCCGCGCGCAAGCTGTCGGTGCGCGAGACCGAGGCGCTGGTGAAAAAGCTCGCCGCCCCCGAGGGCGAAGACCCCCCGCGCAGCGCCCGCGAAGGCGCCAAGCCGCGCGACCTGCAGCGCGTGGAGGAGGAGCTGTCGGACCTGCTCATGGCCGAGGTCGAAGTGCGCGTGAAAAAGCGCACGCGACGCGCCGGCCGCGCCGAGGAGTCGGGCGAGCTGGCCATCCGGTTCGGCTCGCTCGACGCGCTCAATGGCCTGATCGAGCGGCTGCGCGGCGAGGGCGGCTCTCCGTTGTAGAAGCGGCCCCTCCCGGATACTCATGAAATATGCCTCAAACCCTTGCCAGTCAACGGGTTGCAGCTATCAATAGGTGACTGACAAGACGCCTGTTTGCGGCTGCAGCCGCCGCGCGGCGTGGCCCGGCTCCAGCCTCTCGCCGGCCTGGGTCCAGTCAGAAAACGGAACGTAGAACTTCCATGTCCCTGCTGCTGCGCTGGCCCCTATCTGCCGTGCTGGTCTGGCTGGCCGCCTGGCTGGCGCACGCGCTGGCGTGGCCGCTGGCCGGCCCCCTCGCGGCGCTGCTCGCGGCCAGCCTGGTGGGCGCGGCGGGCAGCCTGCTCGAGCGCCCCTGGTGGCGGCGCGCCCTGGTGGCGGTGGGCTTTCCCCTGGCGCTGCTGCTGCAGGGCGCCGCGGCGCTGCCGTCCTGGGCCTGGCTGCTGCCGCTGGCGCTGCTGCTGCTGCTCTACCCCCTGCACGCCTGGCGCGACGCGCCCGTCTTTCCCACGCCGCGCGGCGCGCTGGCGGGCCTGGCCGGGCGCGTGCCGCTGCCGCCGGGCGCCGCCGTGCTGGACGCCGGCTGCGGCCTGGGCGACGGCCTGCTGGCGCTGCGCGCCGCCTATCCGCAGGCAGCGCTGCACGGCCTGGAATGGAGCTGGCCGCTGGCCCTGCTGTGCCGCCTGCGCTGCCGCTTCGCGCACGTGCGCCGGGCGGATCTGTGGGCGGCCCCGTGGGGCGGCTATGCCCTGGTCTATCTCTTCCAGCGGCCCGAGTCCATGGCCCGCGCGGCAGAGAAGGCGCGGCAGGAGATGGCCCCGGGCAGCTGGCTGGTGAGCCTGGCCTTCGAGGTGCCGGGCTGGGCGCCGCAGGCCCGCCTGCCGGGCAGCGCCGGGCAGCCGGTCTGGATTTACCAGGTGCCGGAGCGGGGGGGCGGGCCGCCGCCTGGCATGTCCGCGACAGGGTCTGGCCACGCATCGCTGCCACGGCGGGGCGCTCCTACCTAAGATCGCAGCCATGCATTCTTCTTCCCCCGCTCCGCACGACGCCTCGCTGCGCCAGGACGCGCGCACCATCGGCCTGATCGGCCTGGCGCACGGTTCCTCGCACTTCTTCCACATGCTGCTGCCGCCGCTGTTCCCGTTCCTGATCGCGGAATTCGGCTTCTCCTACTCCGAGCTGGGCCTGCTGCTGTCGGTCTTTTTCGTTGTCTCGGGCGTGGGGCAGGCGCTGTCGGGCTTCATCGTGGACCGGATCGGCGCGCGGCCGGTGCTGTTCTTCGCGCTGGCCAGCTTTGCCGTGGCCGGTTTTACGGCCGCCAGCGCCGGCAGCTATGCCGGGCTGATTGCGGCGGCGGTGCTGGCCGGCCTGGGCAACGCGCCCTTCCACCCGGTGGACTTCACCATCCTGAACAAGCGCGTCTCGCCCCGGCGGCTGGGGCATGGCTACTCGGTGCACGGCATTTCGGGCAACCTGGGCTGGGCGGCGGCGCCCATCTTCATGGCCGGCATTGCCAGCGCCACCGGGTCCTGGCGCGTGGCCTGCGCCTGCGGCGCGGTGCTGGCGCTCATCGTGCTGGCCGTCATGGTGATCCACCGCGACGCGCTGGACGACCGCGCGGGCGCCCCGGGCGTGGCAGCGCCAGCGCCGGGCGCGGCGGCGCTGCAGGCCGAGCACCCGCTGGCCTTCCTCAGGCTGCCGGCGGTGTGGCTGTGCTTTTCGTTCTTCTTCTGGAGCACCTGTTCGCTGTCGGCCATCCAGAGCTTTGCCAGCCCGGCGCTGCAGAGCCTCTACGACATTCCGCTGACCACCACGGCGCTGGTGGTGACCGGCTACATGCTGTGCAGCGCCGCCGGCATGGTGCTGGGCGGCTTCCTGGTGGGGCGCGTGGCGCGGCTGGAGAAGACCATCAGCATCTGCCTGCTGGCCTCGGCCGCGCTGCTGGCCCTGGTCGGCCTGCAGGTGCTGCCCGGCATGGTGGCGCTGGCCCTGACGGCGCTGGCAGGCGCGGGCATCGGCATCGCCGGTCCGTCGCGCGACATGCTGATCAAGCAGGCAGCGCCGGCCGGCGCCACGGGCCGCGTCTATGGCACCGTGTATTCGGGGCTGGACCTGGGTTTCAGCCTGGCCGCGCCGGTGTTCGGCGCCATGCTGGACGCGGGCATGACGGCCGGCATCTTCCACGGCTCGGCAGCGGCGCTGGTGCTGAGCGTGGTCTCCGCGGCCTTCGTGGGCATCGGCGTGGCCACGCGCCGGCGCGTGGTGGCTGCGGCCTGACCCGCTGCCCTGGCTGGCCAGGCCCTCAGGGCCGTCCGCTGCCCAGCACGTAGCCGTTGACCGTGCGCCCGTACATGCTGTCGTCGGTGTCGTGGTACTTCTTGCGCGTTTCGGCCACCGAGCCGGTGAAGCGCGGGTCCTGCGGGCGCTCGTGGCTGTTCATGAAGAGCGCCACGTCCCAGGCCTGCTGCCCGGTGAGCGTCCTGCCCCGCCCCAGCGGCATGTTGGCATGGATGAAGCCCGAGGCATTGGCCAGGCCGTGCATGCCCGCGCCCCAGTTGAAAGACTGGGGCCCCCACAGCGGCGGGAAGACCTGCGTGTCGCCCACCCGTTGTCCCTGGCCGTCGGCGCCATGGCACAGGGCGCAGTTCTGCGCATAGACCTGCTCGCCCCGGGCGTAGTCGGGCGCCTGGGCGGGCTTGTCGAGCTTCGGGTAGCCGCTGCCCGGCATGGGCGTGCCCACGGGCGCGCCCTTGGCCAGCCAGAAGGCATAGCTTTGCAGCGCGGTCAGCACTTCGCTGTCGGCCGGCGGCGCCTTACCGTTCATGCTGTACATGAAGCAGCCCTGCAGGCGTGAGGCCAGCGTGTCCACCTCGCCGGTCTTCTTGCGGTAGGCCGGGTAGTGCACGAAGGCCGCCCACATCGGGGCCGAGTCGGCTTGGCGGCCGGCGTCGATGTGGCAGTTCACGCAGTTGAGGCGGTTGCCGACGTACTGGGGCGCGTGCTTGCCGGTTTCCATGAAGATGCGCTCGCCCAGGCGTACCATCTTGCCGAACTCGTCGTCGGGCAGGTCGATCTCGGCCGGGGGCGCAAAGCCCGCGCGCTCGACCAGCCGGGCCGTGGCCGAGGCGACACCATCGGGCGCGAGTGCCGGCTGCTGTCGCGCGTCCGCCGCCGGGGCAGCGGGGGCGGGCGGCGCCGGCGGCTCGGACGCCACCTGGGCGGCGGTGGGGGTGGCCGGCCAGGGCTTGTCCTGCACCTGGCGCTTGAACACCACGTTGCTGGCGATGACCACGCCCAGCACGAGCGCCACCAGCACGCCGGCAAACAGCAGCAGGCCGCGGATGCGTGGAATCTTCATGGGGTGCTGCCTTTCTGCGGTGAAGCTGCGCCCCGGGCGGGCGCCGGCGTGGCCGGGGCGGCGGTGGCCGGCACGGTGCTGGCCTGGCGCCCCAGGGTGGCGTAGTGCTCGGCCACGGCGATGATGTCGGCATCGCTCAGCTTGGCGGCGACGGCCACCATGAGCTTGAGCGGCCCGGGCGGACGGGTGTTGCCGCGCCAAGCCTTGAGCTGGTCGGCGATGTAGTTGGCCGGCAGGCCGGCCAGGGGCGGAAAGTGCTCGCCCACGCCCTGGCCGCCCGGGCCGTGGCACTGGGCGCAGGCGGGCAGGCCATCAGACCAGCGCCCCCGCGCGGCCAGCCAGGCGCCGGCATCGGTGGGCCGGGCGTCGGCGCGGGTTTCGGGGGTGAGGGGCGGCGGCGGCAGGCGGCTGTAGTACAGCGCCAGCGAGGCGCGCTCCTGCGGCGTGAGTCCCTGGGCGATGGGCTGCATGACCAGGTTGGCGCGGCTGCCGTCGGCGAAGGCATCGAGCTGCTCGCGCAGGTAGGTGCTGCCCGTGCCTGCCAGGTGCGGAAAGGCCGGCCCGCCTTCGCCGCGCTCGCCGTGACAGGCGATGCAGGCCGGCACGCCCTGCGCCGTGCCCTGGGCGGCAATCCGGCGGCCCAGCGCCTGGTCGGCGGCCGGGGCCGGGGGCGGCGCGGGCGTGCCCGGCAGGGCCACCGCCGGCGAATCGGGCGCTGCGCGCACGGGCTGCTGTGCCCGCGCGCCCGGCGCAAGCGCCAGCAGTCCCGCCAATATCAGGGCGGCGCTGGCGCCCTGCTCCAGCACCGCAAAGGGCGCCAGCGCCTGGCGGTCCGGGCGCGGGGGATGCCCGGGAGTAGCAGGCGGGGAGAAGCCGGTTTTGCTGGCTGACATGGGCGCTCCAGGACGGGGTGGTCACACGTAGCGGCCATCGTAGGCAGCCCCGGGCGGCCTGGTCTGTCAGCGGTCGCCGCTTGCGGGCGGCTTTCAGCCCGGACGGTGCGTTCGCAACCAATCCTTCAGCGCATCATTTATGCGTGTTTGCCAGCCCGGTCCAGCAGCGCGAAAAGCTGCAAGCACCTCGTGGTCGAAGCGGATTGCAACCTGCTCCTTGCCACCACTGCCGGCAGGGCGTCCCCGCTTCCTGGCCACCCGGGCCATGCCCTCCAGCATCTCCTGGCGCGACAGGGGCCGCTCGTCTTCGTCACATCCGTCCCATACGTGGTGCCCGCTCGCTGCAGCGGCACGCACTGCTTCAGCCGTCTGCCTGCGGCTCATTTCATTCACCTTCGAGCCAGTCAAGATACACCTCGCTTTCCTCGCTGCTTGCGCGGCGAAAGCTGATCACACGTGCGGCCGCCGCGCGTTCGACATGCACCAGGGTCAGCACCGCCAGCGCCTCGGCCACATAAGAAAACGACTGCAGTCGCAGTTCCCCGCCACGTATCACTTCGACATCCAGGCGATAGGCTGAATCAAGGACCCAGTGCGCGTCGGCAAAATCCAGACCATGCTTGGCCAAGTTGGCTTGCCGCTTGGGTTCATCCCATGTCAGGAACATTTTGGCATTATTTTCCGTAGATGCAAATATTGCCTTTGCCAGCCTCAAAGCATGCTGGATGGGCGGCCAGTCCTGTTTTTCAGAGCACGAAGATCTTGCCCGGGTTCAGGATGTTCTGTGGATCGAGCGCCCGCTTGATGGTGCGCATCATCTCCACCGCGCCTTCGCCCGCCTCGTCCACCAGGAAGCCCATCTTGTGGATGCCCACGCCGTGCTCGCCGGTGCAGGTGCCGCCCAGCGCCAGGGCCCGGGCAACCAGCTGGTGGTTCAGGCGCTCGGCCGTCTCGCGCTCCTCGGGCACGGCGGGGTCGAGCAGGTAGCCGAAGTGGAAGTTGCCGTCGCCCACGTGGCCGACCAGGAAGTAGGGGATGCCGCTGGCGTCGGCCTCGGCGACCGAATCGAGCAGGCAGTCGGCCAGGCGCGAGATGGGCACGCAGGTGTCGGTGCTGATGGCCTTGCAGCCCGGACGGCTCTGCACGGCGGCGAAGTAGGCGTTGTGCCGCGCCGTCCACAGGCGCGTGCGCTCCTCGGGCGTGGTGGCCCACTCGAACGCGTTGCCGCCAAAGTCCTGGGCGATCTGCTGCACGGTTTCGGCCTGCTCCTGGACGCTGGCGGGCGAGCCGTGGAACTCCATCAGCAGCAGGGGCTCCTCGCGCAGCGACAGTTTGGAGTGCGCGTTGACCAGGCGCACGCTGTGGGCGTCGATCAGCTCGACGCGCGCGATCGGCACGCCCAGCTGGATGGTCTGGATCACGGTGCGCACCGCGGCCTCGATGCTCGGGAACGAGCAGATCGCCGCGCTCACCGCCTCGGGCAGGGGGTACAGGCGCAGCGTGACCTCGGTGAAGATGCCCAGCGTGCCCTCGCTGCCCACCATCAGCCGCGTCAGGTCGTAGCCGGCGCTGCTCTTCCTGGCGCGGGTGCCGGTGCGGATGGCCTCGCCGCTGGCCGTGACCACCTGCAGCGCCAGCACGTTCTCGCGCATGGTGCCGTAGCGCACGGCGTTGGTGCCCGAGGCGCGCGTGGCAGCCATGCCGCCGATGCTGGCGTCGGCGCCCGGGTCGATGGGGAAAAACAGGCCGGTGTGCTTGATGGCTTCGTTCAGCGCCTTGCGCGTGATGCCCGGCTGCACGGTCACGGTGAGGTCGTCGGCATCGATGGACAGGACCTGGTTCATGCGCGAGACGTCCAGGCTGATGCCGCCCTGCACCGCCAGCAGGTGACCCTCCAGGGACGAGCCGGCGCCGTAGGGGATGACCGGCGTGCCGTACTGCCCGGCCAGGCGCACGGCGTCCTGCACGTCCTGGGTGCTTTCGGCAAAGACCACGGCGGACGGCGGCGGCGCGCTGATCGAGCCCTCGTCGCGGCCATGCTGCTCGCGCACCGACAGCGCCGTGGCAAGGCGCGCTCCGAAGCGTCCGGCCAGAGCGCCCAGCAGTGCCTGGGGCGCCGGGCGCAGGGGGGTGGCAGGTTGCAGTTCGGCAGCGTGGAGAGGAGCGTTCATGGCAGTGCGGCCCCGGCGGGGCACTCGTTCGGAAGGGAAAAGCCATTGTAGGAAGCGCTCGTCACCGGGCATGAAAAAGCCCGCCGGCGCCAGGTGCGGCGCGGGCAGGCGGGCGAGGCTGAAACGGACTCAACGCTGTGAGGCAGAGGCGTCGAATTCCGAACGCGACAGCGTGCCGTTGCGGTCCCTGTCCAGGTCCTTGAAGCGCGAGGCCAGGCCTGGAATCTTCTCGGCCTCGGCGGCGCTGATGCGGCCGTCGTGGTTGGTGTCGGCGCGGTCGAAGCTGCCTGCGGCGCTGCTGGTCATGGGCGCCGTGTTGTTGGCCGTGGCGTTGACGCCGTCGCGCCCGCTCAGGCCGGTGGCGCCGGGGTTGGTGTCGCCATTGGGGCGGTGCACGTTCGGCGCGCTGGACGTGGAGGAAGCCATGCCGGAGCCGGTCGTCGTGCGGTCGCGGGTGGTGATGGCCTGGTTGTCGCCGCGCTGCGGCTGCCCCGGCGTGGCGTGCGGCAGGTTGGAGCGGTGCTGGGTCTCGTTGCTCACGCCGCTCTGGCTGGAGCTGTTGTAGGTGTTGCCGGTGGAGACGCTGGAAGAGGTGGTTGCGGCACCATCTGCACCTGCGGGCAGGGGTGTGGCGTGCGGCGTGTTGGGTTGCCTCAGGCTCGGGTTGGAGGTTTGTGCCTGGGTCAGGGTGCCGCCCAGGGCCAGCGCGGCAAACAGCATCACGCTGCGGACATCGAAGGGAGAGAAGGGGCGTCGTTGCTTTTGTTCAAGCATGGTGGGACTCCATGAGAGTGGAACAGGCCTTCATTGCAGCGGTTTCCCTCCTCGCCGGCCAGCACTTTTGCCCGCTGTTGCCCGCGGCGACAATTGACCCCGGGGATGTAACCCACAATGCCCCATTGACCCGCATCGGGAAGGAATTGCGCCATGGGTAACCGCCTGACACAGATAGCCACGCGCACCGGCGACGACGGCACGACCGGCCTGGGCAACAACACGCGCGTATCCAAGGCCAGCGGCCGGCCCTGCGCCATGGGCGACGTGGACGAGCTCAACTCGCACATCGGCCTGTTGCTGTGCGAGCCGCTGCCCGGCGACGTGCGCGAGCTGCTGATCGACGTGCAGCACCAGTTGTTCAACCTGGGCGGCGAGCTGTCCATCCCGGGCTTCGAGCTGCTCGCACCCGAGGCGCTGGCGCAGCTCGACCAGGCCCTGGCGCGCTACAACGCGCAGCTGCCGCGGCTGCAGGAGTTCATCCTGCCGGCGGGCACGCGCGCGGCCGCCCAGGCGCATGTCTGCCGCACGGTGGCGCGCCGGGCCGAGCGCGCCGTGGTGGCGCTGGGCGCCGAGGAGGAGCTGCGCGCCGCGCCGCGGCAGTACCTCAACCGCCTGTCGGACCTGCTGTTCGTGCTGGCGCGCGTGCTCAACCGCGCCGAGGGCGGGGGCGACGACGTGTACTGGAAGAGCGAGCGCCTGGCGCGCGCGCAGGACGCCGAGTGAACAGGCGCCAAGGCCGGGCGGCCGGCAGGGAGATCAGGGTTTTCCCTGGCGCATCGCGGAAAATACCGGGCCATTGATCCACGATAGGGAAGAGCCGCCATGCGGGCGAACGATTTCAAGATAGGCACCCGGCTGGGGGTGACCTTCGGACTGCTGATCCTGACCATGCTGGCCATCGTCTTCGTCGGGCTGCTGCGCCTGGGGTCGGTGCAGCAGATCACCACCGGCTTCATCGAGGACGACTGGGCCAAGACCGACGCGGCCAACGTCATCGACGTCCACACCCGCGCCAACATCCAGCGCACCATCGAGGTGGTGCTGTCCTCCGACCCCGCCCAGCGCAAGGCTGCGCTGGACTTCATGGCCACCAACCGCCAGGCCATCGACGCGGCGCTGGCCACGCTGGACGCCAAGGTGCACCTACCCGAGGCAAAGGCGCTGATCGCGCGCTTCAAGTCGCTGCGCTCGGGCTATGTGGAGTCCTACACCCGGGTGATCGAGCTGGCGCAGTCCGGCCAGCGCGAGGAAGCCCTGACCCTGCTGCATAGCCAGACGCTGCCGGCGCTGGAGCAGCTGCGCCAGCCCATCCACAGCCTGAACGCGCTGCAGCACCAGGTGGCCAAGTCCGGGGGCGACAGGGCGCTGGGCGACATCCGCAATGCCCGCTGGGTCATGCTGTCGCTGGGCGCGGCAGCGCTGCTGCTGAGCGTGGTCTCGGCCTGGGGCATCACCCGGTCCATCGTGGGGCCGCTGCGCCGCGCGGTGGCGGCGGCCCAGGCCGTGGCGCAGGGCGACCTGGGCCAGCACATCGAGGTCACCGGGCGCGACGAGGCCGCGCAGCTGCTGCAGGCGCTGCACGACATGAACGCCAGTCTGGCGGGCGTGGTGGCCAATGTGCGCGGCGGCAGCGAGGCCATCGCCTCGGCCACCAGCCAGATCGCCGCGGGCAACACCGACCTGTCCTCGCGCACCGAGGAGCAGGCCAGTGCCCTGGAGCAGACGGCCGCGTCCATGCAGGAGCTGGCCGGCACCGTGCGCCAGAACTTCGAGCACGGCCGCCATGCCAACCAGATCGCCGAGGCCGCCTCGCAGGTGGCCGTGCGCGGCGGCAGCGTGGTGGCGCAGGTGGTGCAGACCATGGAGGCCATCAACGGCTCCTCGCGCCGCATTGCCGACATCATCGGCGTGATCGACTCCATTGCTTTTCAGACCAACATCCTGGCGCTCAACGCCGCGGTGGAGGCCGCGCGCGCCGGCGAGCAGGGCCGGGGCTTTGCCGTGGTGGCCGGCGAGGTGCGCCAGCTGGCGCAGCGCTCGGCCGAGGCGGCGCGCGAGATCAAGGGCCTGATCGAGACCTCGGTGAGCAACGTCTCCGAGGGCAGCCGCCAGGTGGAGCGCGCCGGCGCCACCATGGACGAGATCGTGGTGAGCGTGCGCCGCGTGGCCGACATCATGTCCGAGATCACCCAGGCAAGCGAAGACCAGACCGCCGGCATCGAACAGATCAACCAGGCCGTGGGCCAGATGGACCAGGTGACGCAGTCCAACGCTGCCCTGGTGGAGGAGGCAGCGGCTGCGGCGCAGTCGCTCGAACTGCAGGCCCAGGGCCTGGTGCGCGCCATTGCCGTCTTCAGGCTGCAGCCCGCGGCGGGCGGCGCGCCCGCACTGGCACTGGCGGGCTGAGGCCCGAGCAGCGCCGCGCAACACATCACACCGTCTCGGGAGGCAAGGGCAAATGGCGTACTTCGAATGGGCAGGCGACATGGAGATCGACCAGGGGCCGATCGACGCGGACCACCGCAGGCTGGTGGACCAGGTCAACGAACTGCATGACGCCACCAGCCAGGGCCGGGGCCAGGAGATCGTCGGCCGCCTGCTTGGCGAGTTGGTGCGCGACACGGTCGAGCACATCCGGCGCGAGGAGCGCTACCTGGAGAGCATCGGCTTTCCCGAGACCGCGCAGCACCGCGAGGGGCACGAGCGCTTCGTCGCGTCGCTGCAGCAGCTGCAGGGGCAGTACGACGCCGGCCACATCACCGTGGCGGCGCAGCTGTCGGCGCTGCTGCGCGACTGGCTGTCGCTGCACATCCGGCGCAGCGACAAGGCCATCAAGACCTTCCTGCAGCGGCGCGAGCGCGGGCAGGCCCGCCGCTGAGGCGGTGAAAATATCCCAGGCTGTTATTTGGTGGTTTAATGCCTTTTCGATCGTGCCCGCCCCTCAGGGGCGGTTTTTTTTGCCTGCGAACAAGGGGTTGCCCAGCGGGCAGCCATCGGAAAAGCCATGAAGAAAAATTTCGCTCTCGCTGCGGTTGCCTGCGCTGCCGCGGTGTTGTCTGTCCCGCTGGCGAATGCCTGCACGCGGGTTCTTTACGAGACTGGCACAGGCAATTTCATCGTCGGACGCACCATGGACTGGTACGACGATACGGCCACCGACCTGTGGGCCTTTCCGCGCGGAATGGCGCGTGATGGGGGCGTCGGGCCCGGGTCCATCCAATGGACATCGAAATACGGCTCCATCGTGGGCGATATTTACGACGCGGGGTCGGCCGATGGCATGAACGAGGCAGGCCTGGTGACCAACGTGCTGTATCTGGCCGAGTCGGATTACGGCGATGCCAGGGCAACCGGCAAGCCGCTTCTGTCGATCGGTGCCTGGGGCCAGTACATCCTGGACAACTACGGCTCGGTCGCCGAGGCAGTGGCGGGGCTGCAAACAGAGCCCTTTGCCATCATTGCCCCCGCCCTGCCGGGCGGCAAGGCTGCGGCCGGGCATATTGCGATCGCAGACGCATCGGGGGACAGCGCCATTTTTGAATACCTCCAGGGCAAACTGGTGATTCACCACGGGCGCGAACACAAGGTCATGACCAACTCGCCGCCGTTTGACGAGCAGTTGGCCATCAATACCTACTGGAACGACGTCGGCGGGCTGAAATTCCTCCCCGGCACGCACCGCGCCGCCGACCGCTTTGCCCGGGTGGGCTGGAACCTGCGGGCCACGCCGCAGGTCAAGGATCAGGCCTTGGCCGTGGCTACCGTGTTTTCCATCATCCGCAATATCTCGGTGCCACTGGGGATTTCCGACCCGGAAAAGCCCAACATCGCGGCCACTCTGTGGCGCACGGTCGCCGACACCAAAGAGCGGCGTTATTACTTCGAATCCGCTTTCTCTCCCAGTGTTTTCTGGGTGGATATGTCCAAGTTGAATCTTGCGGCCGGCTTCAAGCCAAGCAAGCTCGATCTGAGCAACAAGCCCATTCTCTCCGGCGAGGTCTCGGGCAAGTTTGCCGCTGCCGAGCCGTTCAAGTTTCTGTCGCATTGACGCAGGTCGCTGCCGGCCCGCAGGGCATGCAGGCCACCGGTTTCGTCTTCCACCTTGACAAGGTGTCATCGAAACCGGCAGCAGCCCAGACTCCCTGGTCTTGCAGAGTCCTCAGCGCGGTGCCAGGATGGCCATGGTGATGCGCGAGACGCAGGTCAGCTCGCCGGCCTCGTTGGTCAGGTCGATCTGCCAGACCTGGGTGGTGCGCCCGACGTGCACGGCCCGCGCCGTGCCCGTGACCCAACCCGAGGAGACGCCGCGCAGGTGGTTGGCGTTGATGTCCAGGCCCACGGCGCGGTGGCCCTCCGGGCAGCTGCAGGCCGCGCCGACCGAGCCCATGGTCTCGGCCAGCACCACGCTCACGCCGCCGTGCAGCAGGCCGTAGGGCTGGCGCGTGCGCTCGTCGACCGGCACGCGCGCGCGCAGCCAGTCGTCGCCGATGTCGGTGAATTCGATGCCCAGGTGCGAGACGGCGGTGTTGGCGCTCAGGGCGTTGAGCTGCTCGACGGTGATGGGGCGGGTCCAGAGGGGCATGGTCGGATGAGGGAGAAAAGCTGCGGAAAGGCCGGCGCACGGCCGGCGGCTGCGCCCGATTATTGGGCTGCGGGGCGCGCCGGCTGTCCCGCAGGCTACAGGGGCAGGCTCAGAGCCGCATGCTTCCCGTCTCCAGGTAGCGCTGGTGCCAGGCCAGCGCCTCGGCCAGAAGGTGCGGCGTGTGCTGCGCGCCGCGCTGGCGGGCGCGGTCGAAGTAGTCCTGCAGGAGCGGCCGCCAGTGCGGGTGGGCGCAGCGGTCGATGATGCGCTGCGCGCGCTGGCGGGGGCTGAGGCCGCGCAGGTCGGCCAGGCCCTGCTCGGTGACGATGATCTGCGTGTCGTGTTCCGTGTGGTCCACGTGCGAGACCATAGGCACGATGCATGACACCGCCCCGCCCTTGGCGGTCGAGGGGGTGACGAAGAACGACAGGTAGCCGTTGCGCGCGAAGTCGCCCGAGCCGCCGATGCCGTTCATCATGGCCGAGCCCATGAGGTGGGTGGAGTTGACGTTGCCGTAGATGTCGGCCTCGATCATGGCGTTCATGGCGATCACGCCCAGGCGGCGCACCAGCTCGGGGTGGTTGCTGATCTGCTGCGAGCGCAGCACGATGCGCTCGCGGTAGAAGGCGAGGTTGTCGGTGAACTCGCGCAGCGCCGGGGCGCTGAGCGAGATCGCCGTGGCCGAGGCGGCGCGCATCTTGCCGCGGTGGATCAGCTCCAGCATGCCGTCCTGCAGCACTTCGGAGAAACCCACCAGCTCCTCGAACGGCCCGTCCAGCAGGCCCGAGAGCACGGCATTGGCGACGTTGCCAACGCCCGACTGCAGGGGCAGCATGCCGCTGGGCAGCCGGCCCTTCTTCACCTCGTGCTCTAGGAAGTCGATGATGTGCGCGGCGATGCGCTGCGAGTCGGCGTCGGGCCGGGCAAAGGCCGTGTCCCGGTCGGGCGCATGCGTCTCGACCACGGCGATGACCTTGTCCGGGTCCACGCGGAAGTAGGGCTCGCCGATGCGTTCGGTGGCCTGCGTCAGGTGGATGGGCTGGCGCCGCGGCGGGATGGCCGTGCCGTAGTAGATGTCGTGCATGCCCTCCATCTCGATGGGCGGCAGCGAATTCACCTCCAGGATCACGCGCTCGGCGATATCCAGCCAGGTCTTGTTGTTGCCCACGGCCGCCGAGGGGATCAGGCGCCCGTCGGGCAGCACGCCCAGCACCTCGACCACCGCCACGTCCAGGGGCCCGAGAAAGCCGAACCAGGCCTGCTGCGCCACGTGCGACAGGTGGATGTCCACGTAGTCGATCTCGCCGGCATTGATGCGCTCGCGGCACAGCGGGTCGGACTGAAAGGGCAGGCGCTGCGCGATGCCGCCCACCTTCGCCAGCGCGCCATCGAGCTCGGGCGCGGTGGAGGCGCCTGTCCACACGTTGACCTTGAACGGCCGACCAGCCGCATGCTCGGCCTCGATGCGTGCGGCCAGCGCCTGCGGCACGGCCTTGGGGTGCCCCGAGCCGGTGAAGCCGCTCATGCCCACGGTGGCGCCGGCCGGGATCAGCGTCGCCGCCTCGGCGGCGCTCATGCGTCGGCCGGCCAGGCCGGAATGCTGGATGCGCGAAGAAGCGCCAACAGGAAACAGCGGGGGCGGGACCACGAGGGGCAGGGGCATGCAGGCTCCAGGGAAGGGAAAAAGACCCGGGCCATCCTATAAGGGTTTTCACTGAAGCACGTCGGACCGTGCCGACGGCGCGGGTGCGCGGAAAAGGCGTGCGCCGCCGCCGCCGCGTGTCCGGCGCGGTCACCTACGCGCGGTCGGGAAATTCGTGCACGCCCCCGCGCACCGGGCGGCAGAACACTGGCGCCTGTCGAGCAGGGACAGCACGAGGAAGGCCAAGCCGCCCTTGTGCGTCCGGGCCCCGGACCGTGGCGCAAGCCCGCCGGGATTGCAGGCCACCCATCCATTGCCCTCGCAGGGAGGAACCACCATGTCAAACCATTCCATCAAAGCCTTGTCCGTCGCCGCCGCCCTGGCGCTATCCGCCGCTGGCGCGTGGGCGCAAACCGGCAGCACCGCCAGCCAGCCCGTGAACACCGTCGGCACGACCTCGCAGGAGGCGCGCGAGGCCACGCAGAAGGCCGTGCCCCGCGCAGATACCGCCACCGTGGTGCGGACGGGTCCGACGGCTGCGGAGCGCGCCTCGCAGCTGACCCAGTCTGTCCAGAACGACACGTCGAGCGGCAACCCCTCCGATGCCAGCGGCTCCCAGCCCAACGCAGCCACGGGCAGCACGACCGGCAGCACCAGCGGAAACACGGCAAACGGCATGTCCGGCAATGCCGCGACCAGCGGCACCACCGGCGCCAGGGTGGACGACAGTGCTGCCCGCACCGGCAGCTCCGCCGACATGACGAGCGGCCAGCGTGTCGATTCGTCCACCACGGCCTCCAGCCGCACGCGCAACCGTGCGACCCGTGCTGCCCGCGCGGACCGCAACTGACGGGCTTTTTTTGCCAGATCCCAACCCACCCAAGGAGAATCCATGAACACGAATACGCCCATGAATGCCGGCGCAACCACCGCCAACCCGGCCACTGAGCCGCGCTACCTGGTGACAGGCCTGTTTCCCGACCGCGCCGCCGCCGAGGCGGCCTACAACGCGGCCCATACCCGGGGCTACACCACCGACGATGTGAACCTGGTCATGTCCGACGACACCCGCGTGCGCCACTTCGGCAATGAGGCGGTCGAGACGGAGCTGGGCAACAAGGCAGCCAAGGGTGCCGGCATCGGCGGCGCCATCGGCGGCACGGTGGGCGCCATCGCCGCGGCCATCGCTGCCGTGGGCACGACCCTGGCTTTGCCCGGCCTGGGTCTGGTGGTGGCCGGTCCGTTGGCCGCTGCCGTGGCGGGCGCGGGCGCGGGTGCCGCGGGCGGCGGGCTGATCGGCGCGCTGATCGGCTGGAACATGCCCGAGGAGCGGGTCAAGGAGTACGAGGAAGGCATCAAGCAGGGCGGCATCCTGATGGGCGTGCACGCTCGCTCCGACGAAGATGCGGCCTATCTTGAAGAGCAGTGGCGCCACAACCGCGGCGACCGCGTCTACCGCTGAACCACAGAGGTCCCAGGGCGGCATTGCGCCGCCCACCCTGGCACCATACGGCCACCTGTTGCGTGGCCGTCTGCTTTTGTGCTGAGCCTTGCTGCCGCCTGCGGTGGCGCTGGCTGAACAAATGCCGGGCCGGAAAAGAAGAATTTCATAGCGCAAAGCCCAGTATTGGCACCGGGAAAAGCGTTATTTCGTGAAAATCTGTGGCATGCGTCAAGAGCCCTATAACACACCGGGCGAAGTTCCTACAGGAGCGGGGGAAATTCCAGCACGGCCGCGCCTCGGGATTGCGCGAACACTGGCAACACCACTAGCGACAGCGTGAGGGGTCGATCCCGAGCTGTCAGGCGGGCCCGATGCAGTGGGCCTGTCGAACAGGCTGGGGCTATTTCATCCACTATCACCTTGTAAGGAAGTACTCGCCATGTTGAAAACCGCCGTCAAGACTCTTTCCCTGACCGCAGCCCTGGCCCTGTCCGCCGCTGGCGCCTGGGCACAGACCAGTTCCACGACGCCCCCGGTGACCCCGTCGCCGACCGGCAACTCGCCAGCACCCCAGGTCAGCAACAGCCAGGCCGCCATGGGCAACAGCGGGGCCGCTGGCAACACGAACGCCACGGGCACAACCGGCACGTCGTCGGCCACCACCGGCGGCACCATGTCCGGCAGCGGCGACACGGCCATGACCAACGACCGCCAGGACAACATGCGCAGCACCACCAGCGACCGCACGCGCAACCGTGCGGCCCGCGCCGACCGCAACTGAAGTCCCCACAAGGCGCAAGTCAAACCCTGAAAGTGGGAACCTCCGGACGGGCCTCGCCCGTCCGGACGAAAACGCCGCTGACCTGGAGCATCCATGGCGGACCAACCGCTCCGAACATTCCTGCCGACGATCGGCGCAGCGCTGGCAGTGGCGCTGGCCTTCATGGCGACACCTGCGACCGCCGCAGGAGCATCCCCCTCAGCACTCTCCTCGCCGGGTTCCGGCAAGCAAAATCAGGGTCCCGCCCTGTCCCGGGAAGCCCGCGACATGCTCGCCTGGGTGCGCAGCAGCGGCAACAACGCCGGATTGCCCTTCGCCGTGATCGACAAGCACGGCGCCGCTGTGCACCTGTTTGATGCGCAAGGCACCCTGCAAGCCTCTTCGCCCGTGCTGCTGGGCCTGGCTCGCGGCGACCATTCCGTACCTGGCATCGGCGAGCGGCCTATGGCCCAGATCGCGCCGCACGAGCGCACCACTCCGGCGGGGCGATTCGCCTCCGAGCCCGGCGTCAATCTGCAGGGCGACGACATCGTCTGGGTGGACTATGACGACGCCATCTCCATGCACCGCGTGCGGCCCACCAAGGCGTCCGAACGCCGGCTGCAGCGCCTGGCCAGCCCCACGGTGGCCGACAACCGCATCTCCTACGGCTGCATCAACGTGCCTGCCTCCTTCTACGACCGCTTCATCGCCCCCACGTTGGGCAGCCACCCGGGCGTGATCTACGTCCTGCCGGAGACGCAGCCGGCGGCTGCGCTCTTCGGTTTCAGCCCCGCGGCCGCGCCGCGCTGACGTCGCCGCCCTGTCCGCGCGCGAGCAGGGCGTTGAGCACGATGGCACCGAAGGTGGCGGTGCCGATGCCGCCCAGCGCGAAGTCGCCAAACTTGAGCGTGAACTCGCCCGTGCCCAGGATCAGCGTGATGGCGGCCACCAGCAGGTTGCTGCTCTGCGAAAAATCCACCCGGTTGTCCACCCAGATCTTGGCTCCGGCAATCGCGATCAGCCCGAACACCACGATGGACACCCCGCCCATGACGGGCAGCGGAATGGCCTGGATCAGCGCGCCGAACTTGGGGCTGAAGCCCAGCAGCACGGCGATGAGGGCTGCCACCAGGAACACCGCGGTCGAGTAGATGCGCGTGGCCGCCATTACCCCGATGTTCTCCGCGTAGGTGGTCACCCCGGTGCCGCCGACGGCGCCGCTGATCATGGTCGCCACCCCGTCGCCAATGAAGGCCCGGCCCATGTAGCGGTCGATGTTCCTGCCCGTCATGGCCGTGACGGCCTTGATGTGGCCCAGGTTCTCGGCCACCAGGATGATGACCACCGGCACGATCAGCAGCACGGCCGGGGCGCTGAACTCGGGCGCGTGGAAACGCGGCAGCCCCAGCCACGGCGCGGCAGCCACGCCCGACAGGTCGATCGGCTTGCCCAGGCCCAGGCCATTGGTGAGCAGGGCATAGGCCAGGCTTGCCACGATCAGCCCCACCAGGATCAAGAGGCGCTGCACCATGCCGCGCGTGAACACGGCCACCAGCGCCACGCAGACAAAGGTGAGTGCCTGCATCCAGGCCTCGAAGTTGTTGGCCGCCATGTTCTTGATGGGCACGCCTGCCAAGTTCAGGCCGATCACGGCCACCACTGCGCCGGTGACCACCGGGGGCATGAAACGCTCGATCCAGCCCGTGCCCACCAAGTGCACCACCACACCCACCAGCGTGTAGAGGGCGCCGCAGGCGATGATGCCGCCCAGGGCCAGGCCGATGTTCTCGTTGGGCCCCTTGCCGGCATAGGCCGTCGCGGCGATGACCACGCCGATGAAGGCGAAGGACGAGCCCAGGTAGCTGGGCACGCGCCCGCCCGTGATCAGAAAGAAGATCAGCGTGCCGATGCCGCTCATGAACACGGCCAGGTTGGGGTCGAACCCCATCAGGATGGGGGCCAGCACCGTGGAGCCGAACATGGCGATCACGTGCTGCACGCCCATCAGCCCGGTCTGGGGCCAGGGCAGGCGCTCATCCGGGGCAATGACCCCGCCCGAGCGCAGCACCTCGGCCGGGCGCTCACTCCATTGGAAAAAACCCATGGCTTTTCACTCCTGTTTGCATGAAAAAAGGTGCGCGATGGTAGAGCGTCCAGCCGTTTCCCGGGCGCGCTGGCAAGGGCCGGTGGAGGGTGAGGCGCTTTTGCAACTGACTATGGAAGGCCCGCAAGGCATAGATAAACTTCCGACACTCCTGTAGGGGTACTGTCCCGTCGCCGGCACCGGGCTCTCCCGGTGCGTCAGGCGGATGGTTTTTCGCAGCCCGGAGCCTCCTTCGCCGGGGCTGTTTTCTCTCAAGGAATCTCGAACATGCAAAGCTCTTGGAAACTGGCCCTGATGGGCGTGGCCTGCGCCGCCCTCGTGGCGTGTGGCGGCGGCGGCAGCAGTGACAACGGCGGCGGCGGCGGCGGCGGCGGTGGCGGTGGCGGCGGCGGTGGCGGCGGCGGCGGTGGTGGCAGCACCGGCGAGACCACCGTCTCCTACACGGTGTTCTACCCCAACCATACCCAGGAAAAGGTCAGCGGCACGTCCAGCTACACGACCAAGATCGAGGGCGACAAGGTGGTGCTCAACCAGAAGACCATCAAGCTGGGCGACAAGATCGTCCTCACCAGCAATGACGACTGGGCGAACGTGAGCTGGAGCGGCTCGCTGGCCCAGGCCGGGGGCGCCACCAAGGCCAACAATGGCGCCCTGGTGACCTGCTCGCAGAAGAACAACGACGCGGCCACCCATGCCGCGCTGCTCACCTCCGCCATGTCGGCCACGCTGGACGCCTCGGCGCTCAAGGGCAAGTCGCTCAACGTCTATTCCTGCGACGACGCCGAGTCCATGCAGGGCAAGGAGGTCTTCACCTTCACGCCGCAGGGCACCATCCAGACGTCCGATGGCGACACCGTCTCGGCGGCCGAAGTGGCGCAGCTCTTCAGCCCCGCCGGCCTGACGCGCACTTCCGAGGAAGGCGACAGGATCAACATCAAGGCCGAGGCCTATCGCGTCAGCGACAAGGCCGTCCTGGTGATGAAGGACACGCCCTTGACCGGCAACGACCCCAAGAGCATCGTGGTTGCCGTCGAGAAATAAACCCCGGCCCGCCCCGCAGCGCCCATGCTGCGGAGCCCTCCAGGCCAAAGGCCCGCTCCCGCTAGGGAGCGGGCGTTTTTGCGTCCGTCTGCCGCGAAGCGCCCCGGCCCCGCTTGGCGTCAGCGCCGCGCCTGCTTGACCGCGTACATCGCCTGGTCGGCGTCGTGCAGCGCCTGGCCGGCCGACAGCGCTCCGGGCAGCACGGCGATCGCTCCCACGCTGGCGCCGGCGTAGTCGAAGGACGCGCCCCCGCCCTCGAAGCGGCCCACGGTGGCCGCCGTGATGCGCTCGGCGAAGGCCTGCACGGCAGCGTCCATGTCCTCGGCGGGCGTGGGGCCGGGGCCCATCAGCACGAACTCGTCGCCGCCGTGGCGCGCCACCAGGTCCTGCGAGCGCAGGGCGCCCTGCAGCTGGCGTGCGATGTGGGCCAGGAACAGGTCGCCCACGTCGTGCCCCCAGGTGTCGTTGATGAGCTTGAAGCGGTCCAGGTCCAGGAAGGCCACCAGCACCGTGCTGCCCTCGCGGTTGCTCTGGGCGAGCTGGCGCTGCAGCGCCCGCTCGAAGGCGGGGCGGTTGGGCAGGCCGGTCAGCGCATCGGTGCTGGCGTATTGGCTCAGGCGGCGGTTGGCCTGCACCAGTTCTCCGACCAGCCGCTCGCGCTCGACCTGCTGGGCGATCAGCTGCGCAAACAGCCGGAGCATGTGCAGCACCATCGGCTCCAGCGCACGACGCTTGGCGCTGGCCGCGCACAGCGTGCCGTACAGGCGGTCGTCCGACAGCCGCACCGGCGCGCTGACGTAGGTCTGAATGCCCAGCGCCGCGGCCGCCTGTGAGTCGGCCCAGCAGCCGGCCACGTCCTCGGTCACCGGCCGGCCCTCGTCGAGCGCGCGCTTGCACAGCGTGTCGTGCCAGGGCACGGACAGGCCCTCGGGAATCTCCAGCGCCCCGGCGCGGCTGTTGCGGGCGTACAGCACGTCCTGCCGCCCGCCCTGCAGATCGATGGTGGTGAGGTAGGTGGACTCCAGCCCGGTCACGTCCTGCAGCAGCTCCAGCAGGGGACGGGTCAGCTCCTCCAGCGTGTGGGCGCGCGTAAGCGAGTCGGCCAGTTGTTCGAAGACGGCGGGCATGGCCGCGGATTATCCGTGCGTGCCCGCTCCGCGTGTCGGCCAGGCCGGGCGGCGGCCGGTCAGCTGGCTGACGATGACCGCCTGCAGCGGCGGCAGGCGCATGGCCGCGGCCAGCACCGCCTGGCGCGCGATGCGGGGCAGGGGGCGGGTGTCGGTGTACAGGCGCACGATGGCGTTGGTGCCGGCAAACAGGGGCCAGGCGTGGCGATGGTGGGCGCGGGCGTAGCGCTGCAGCACGCTGGCCGCGCCCAGGTCGGCGCTGTGCTCGCGTGCTTCGGTCAGCACCCGGGTGAGCGTCGCCACGCCGGTCAGGCCCAGGTTGAAGCCATGGGCCGTCACCGGGTGCATGCCCACGGCCGCATCGCCCAGCAGGGCGCAGCGCGCAGCGGCGAACCGGTGCGCATAGACGGCCACCAGCGGATAGGCATGGCGCTCGCCCACCAGCTGCAGGGCGCCCAGGCGGTGCTGGAACTGCGCGGCCACGCTGGCCGCATAGGCCTCGGGCGCCAGCGCCAGCAGCTCCCGGGCCTGGGTGCTGTCGGCGGTGACCACGGCCGAGCACATCGGCGCGCCATCCACCGGGTCGTCCGGCAGGGGCAGCACGGCCAGCGTGCGCTCGTAGCCGAAGCACTCGTGCGCCACCTCGTCGTGGGGCCGCTCGCAGCGCATGCGGCAGACGATGACGGTGCGCCCGAAGTCGGTCATGGCTGCGCCCAGGCCCAGCTGGCGGCGTGTGGCCGACAGGCGGCTGTCGGCGGCCACCACCAGGGGCGCGCGCAGCAGGCGGGCCTGGTCCTGCCCCGCCGTCAGGTATTCGACCTCGGCGCAGGCCGCCCGCGTGGCCACGTGCTGCACGCGCGCGCCGGTGACCACGCGCACGCCGGGCGTGCTGGCGGCGACCTCGTAGGCCGTGCGGCGCAGCGCATGGTTGGGCACGATCCAGCCCAGGTGGCCGGCGCCCGTGCCGCCGGCGTGCAGGTGCAGCGAGCCACGCCGGCCCACGGGGCCGTCGTGCACATCGGCGGCGCGCAGCAGGCCGACCTCATGGCCGGCCAGGCGCTGCCAGCTGCCCAGGCGCTGCAGCGTGGCCACGCTCGGGTGGGTCAGGGCGATCTCGCGGCCGTCGGGCGCGGGCCGGGCAAGCTGCTCCTCGACCTGCTGCTCCAGCACGGTGGCGCTCAGGCCCGCCTGGGCCACGCTGGCCGCCAGCGACAGCCCGGCCGGGCCACCGCCCACGATGAGAAGGTCGCAGTCCAGGGAAGAGTCGTCGGCACGGGTCATGGTCGGGGGCTGAAAGCAAGCAAAGGGCGGGCGCCATTGTCGGCCTGCGCACGGCGCGTGGCTTGCCTTGCGTCAAGGGGCGGGCCACGCGGTGCGTTCCTACGCCCGCGCCGACGGGCCACCCTTAGAGTGGGCAGTCCAGCAACAGCCGAGCAAAGGACCTGACATGCGCGTGGACATCTACCGCCGACCCGAGCCCGAGGGGCGCTTCTCCCACTTGGTCGTGCCCGAGGGCAAACCCATCCCCCAGGAGGCCACCAACACCGACTGGAGCAGCGAGCAGCGCGGTGTGGAGATGGACGAGGGCCAGGAGCACTGGGAGGAGCTGGGCATCCCCGAGCCCGGCCGCCAGCTGCGCGACAAGGGCTACGCCATCACCAGCGTCGAGGAGCAGCCGCGCTCCTGACCCCCTGCCGGCGCTGTCGCCAACTGCGCAGCGCGGATAAGCCGCTGGCGCTACGCTCCTGCCATGGAGACAACGAACGCCCCACCCCCGTCCCCTCCCACCCGCGGTGGTCGCGTGCCCCGCATCCGCCGCTACCAGGAATGGCTGCAGACGCGCCACGGCCTCGTGTTCGAGGACTACGACGCGCTGTGGCGCTGGTCGGTCACCGACCTGGACGCCTTCTGGCAGAGCATCTGGGATTACTTCGACCTGCAGTCGCCCACGCCGCACACGGCCGTGCTGGCAAGGAACGTGCTGCCCGGAGCGCAGTGGTTTCCGGGTGCGCAGGCCAGCTACGCGCGCCAGGTGTTGCGCCATGTCGATGCGGCACACGCCGCCGGCCAGCCGGCGCTGATCGCGCGCAATGAGCGTGGTGACCGGCGCGAGCTGTCCTGGCCCGAGCTGCGCCGCCAGGTGGTGGCGCTGGCGCTGCACCTGCAGGACTGCGGCGTGCAGCCGGGCGACCGCGTGGCCGCCTACCTGCCCAACCTGCCCGAGACCATCGTCGCCTTCCTGGCCTGCGCCAGCGTGGGCGCGGTCTGGAGCGTGTGCGCGCCCGACATGGGCACGCATGCCGTGCTCGACCGCCTGCGCCAGATCGCCCCGAGTGTGCTGATCGCCGTTGACGGCATCACCTACGCCGGGCGCACGCAGGACCGCAGCGCCGTGGTGCAGGAGCTGCTGGCCGGCCTGCCCAGCGTGCGCCACACGGTGCTGCTGCGCCAGCCAGGCGCTACAGAAAACATAGCTGTAGCCCAAGACTGGGAGCGGATCACTGCCCGAAACGATGCCCAGGTCGCGGCTTTCGAGCCGCTGTGGCTGCCTTTCGACCACCCGCTGTGGATCGTCTATTCCAGCGGCACCACCGGCCTGCCCAAGCCCATCGTGCATGGCCACGGCGGCATGGTGCTGGTCATGCTGCAGCTGGGTGGGCTGCACAACGACGTGGGCTGCAGCTACGACCCCGAGACCCTGGGCGAGCGCTTCCACTGGTACAGCACCACCGGCTGGGTCATGTGGAACGCCCAGGTCGGCGGCCTGCTGTCGGGCACGACCTGCGTGCTCTACGACGGCAGCCCCGCCGGCAGCCGCGAGCAGCCCGACTGGACGGTGCTGTGGCGCATGGCCGCCGAAACCGGCGTCACCTTCTTCGGCGCCGGCGCGGCCTTCTATGCCGGCTGCATGAAGGCCGGCATCGCGCCGGCCGACTGCGGCGACCTGCGCGCCATCCGCGCGCTGGGCAGCACGGGTTCGCCCCTGGCCGCCGAAGTGCAGCAGTGGGGCACGGACTTCATGGCCGCGGCGGGCGTGCCCGATATCTGGTGGGCCAACATCTCGGGCGGCACGGACTTTGCTGGCGCCTTCCTAGGCGGCCAGCGCGAGCTGGCGCAGCAGCCCGGCCGCCTGCAGTGCCGCATGCTGGGCGCGGCGGTCGAGGCCTGGGACGAGGAGGGTCGTCCGGTGCTGGACGCCGTGGGCGAGCTGGTCTGCACCCAGCCCATCCCGTCCATGCCGCTGTTCCTGTGGGGCGACGAGGACGGCAGCCGCTACCGCGCCAGCTATTTCGAGATGTACCCGCCCGGCCACGGGCGCCGGCCCGGCGGGGGCGACGCCGGCCCCGAGGCCGGCAGCGTCTGGCGCCACGGCGACTGGATCTGCATCGGCTCGGCCGCGCAGCCCGGCTGCATCATCTACGGGCGCAGCGACGCCACCATCAACCGCCACGGCCTGCGCATGGGCACGAGCGAGATCTACGCCGCCGTCGAGGCCCTGCCCGAGGTGCTCGACAGCCTGGTGGTGGACCTGGAGTACCTGGGCCAGCCGAGCTTCATGCCGCTGTTCGTCGTGCTGCGCCCGGGCCACGTGCTGGACGCGGCCCTGGTCGAGCGCATCCGCGGCGCCATCCGCCAGGGCCTGAGCCCGCGCTTCCTGCCCGACGAGATCGTGCAGGTTGCGCAGGTGCCGCGCACCCTGAGCGGCAAAAAGCAGGAGCTGCCCATCAAGAAGCTGCTGCTGGGCCAGCCCCTGGAGCGGGTGGTCAACCGCGACGCGATGGCCAACCCCGAGTGCCTGGCCTGGTACGTGGACTACGCTGCCCGCCGGGCGGGGGGCGCCACCGCCGTGGCAGGCTGAGCGCCGGGGCCAGGACGCTCCGGCGTCCGACACGCCGGCCGTGCGCCGGCGCCCGACAATGGCGCCCATGCCTACCGCAGCCTCGCCCCGCAAGCGCTTTTCCATGATCCGCGAGTTCCAGCTCGCCGACTGGTTCACGCTGGCCAATGCCGTGTGCGGCGTGGGAGCGCTGTTTGCCGCCATGAGCTACCTGCAGACGGGCCAGGCGCACCACGTGCACTTTGCCGCGGCGCTGGTCCTGGCGGCCCTGGTCTTCGACGTGCTCGACGGCCGCGTGGCCCGCTGGCGGCGCAAGTCCTCCGAGCTCGGGCGCGAACTCGACTCGCTAGCCGACGTGATCTCGTTTGGCGTCGCCCCGGCGGTGCTGGCCTACGCCTGTGGCATGCAAGGGCTGTACGACCGCATCGTGCTGGCCTATTTCGTTGCCTGCGGGGTCTCGCGCTTGGCGCGCTACAACGTCACGGCCGAGGCGCTGTCGGGCGGCACCTCGGGCAAGGTCACGCACTTCGAAGGCACGCCCATCCCCACCTCCATCGTCCTGGTGGCGCTCATGTCGCTGGCGGCGGCGCGCGGCGCGCTGGGCGACGCGCTGTGGCTGGGCGCGGTGCAGCTGGGCGGCTTTACGCTGCATCCGCTGGTGCTGTTGTTTGCCCTGTCGGGCTCGCTCATGATCAGCCGCATCCGCATCCCCAAGCTGTAGGGCCGCCCGGGCCTGCCCCGCGCGCAGGTACACTTTGCGGCTTCGATTGCGCAGCAGCGCCTCTCGCCCAGGTGCCTTCCTCCCATGTCCGACGGCCAGCCGGGCCCTGCCCGTACCAGCATTGACCTGAAAAGCGCCCAGCTCCCCGTGGTGGCCGTGGTCCTGAAGACCACCGACGCCGCGCAGCTCGCCGCCGAACTGGCCGCCCGCCTGGAGGGCGAGCCCGAATTCTTCGACAACGACCCGGTGCTGCTCGACCTGTCGGCGGTGCGGGACGAGCCCCAGCCCATCGATTTCGCCGCCCTGGTGGCGGCGCTGCGCGGCCACCATGCCCGGCCGGTGGCTGTGCGCGGCGGCAGCAGCGAACAGCACCAGGCAGCGCACGAGCTGGGCCTGGCCATCGCCCCGGACGTGCCGCGCGGTGCGGCCGCCGCGCCGCGCCAGGACGCCCCCACTGCGCCGGCCGAGGACGCCGCGGTCACCCCGCAGGCGGCCCCTGCCGAGCCGGAGGTGGCCGCCGTGCCCGCCGCGCCCGATGCCGGGGCGTCCCTGCCGGCGCCCGGCCCCGGCTCGGTGGTCGTGGACAAGCCGCTGCGCTCGGGCCAGCAGGTCTATGCGCGCGGCGCCGACCTGGTGGTGCTGGCCATGGTGAGTTTTGGCGCCGAGGTCATCGCCGACGGCAACATCCACGTCTATGCGCCGCTGCGCGGGCGGGCCATTGCCGGCGCGCGCGGCGACACCAGCGCGCGCATCTTCAGCACCTGCCTGGAGCCGCAGCTGGTCTCGATCGCCGGCATGTACCGCACCACCGAGACCGAGCTGCCCGAGGCGGTGCGCGGCAAGCCCGCCCAGGTGCGCCTGGAGGGCGAGCGCCTGCTAATCGAGCCGCTGTGAGCGCCGCCGTGGCGCTCCGCCCTTCATTTTTCTTTCCACGCGCAACGCAGAGCAACCCAAGGAAACCGAACACATGGCCAAGATCGTCGTCGTGACCTCCGGCAAGGGAGGGGTGGGCAAGACCACCACCAGCGCCGCCTTCGCCTCGGGCCTGGCCCTTGCCGGGCACAAGACCGTCGTCATCGACTTCGACGTGGGCCTGCGCAACCTGGACCTGATCATGGGGTGCGAGCGCCGCGTGGTCTATGACTTCATCAACGTCATCCAGGGCGAGGCCAACCTGCACCAGGCCCTCATCAAGGACAAGCAGTGCGACAACCTGTTCGTGCTGGCCGCCAGCCAGACGCGCGACAAGGACGCGCTGACGCTGGAGGGCGTGGAAAAAGTGCTCAAGGAGCTGGCCGACATGGGCTTCGAGTACATCGTCTGCGACTCGCCGGCGGGCATCGAGAGCGGCGCGCTGTACGCCATGCACTTCGCCGACGAGGCCGTCCTGGTGACCAACCCCGAGGTCTCTTCGGTGCGCGACTCCGACCGCATCCTGGGCATGCTGGCGAGCAAGACGCGCCGCGCCATCGAGGGTGGCGAGGGCGTGCGCGAGCGCCTCCTGATCACCCGCTACAACCCCACGCGCGTGCAGGACGGGCAGATGCTCAGCCTCGAGGACATCCAGGACATCCTGCGCATCCCGCTGATCGGCGTGATCCCCGAGTCCGAGGCGGTGCTGCAGGCGTCCAACCAGGGCCTGCCGGCCATCCACCTCAAGGGCACGGACGTGGCCGAGGCCTATGCCGACGTGGTGGCGCGCTTCTTCGGCGAAGAGCGTCCGCTGCGCTTCATCGAGGCGCAGAAGCCCGGCTTCTTCAAGCGCATCTTCGGCGGGAGGTAAGTCCCCATGTCTCTGCTTTCACTGTTCCTCGGGGAGAAGAAGAAGACCGCCAGCGTCGCCAAGGAGCGGCTGCAGATCATCCTGGCGCATGAACGCAGCGGCCGTGGCGGCGTGCAGCCCGACTACCTGCCGGCCCTGCAGCGCGAGCTGCTGGCGGTGATCTCCAAGTACGTCAAGATCGACTCCAGCGACCTGAAGATGCACTTCGAGCGCCAGGACAACCTGGAGGTGCTGGAAGTGAAGATCGAGCTGCCCGAGCCGGGCAAGTGAGCCCGACGCCGCGGTTGCGGCCCCGCAACCGCGCGGCTACTTGTGCAGCGGCCGCGTGGCCTCGTCCGACAGGCTGCCCAGCAGGTGTTCGGTGTAGAACATGCCGCCGTGGTAGAGCAGGGGCGAGGCGCCCTCGGCATGGCTGCAGCGCTCGACCTGGCCGATGAAGATGGTGTGGTCGCCCTCGACGTGGCGGCTGCGGTTGAAGCACTCGAACACGGCAGCCGCCCCGGCCAGCACCGGCACGCCACCGGCGCCCTCGTGCCAGGCCAGGCCCGCGAAGCGGTCCACGCCGCGGGTGGCAAAGCGCTCGGCCAGGGCGCGCTGCTCCACCGTGAGCACGTGGATGGCGTAGTGCGAAGCCTGGGCGAAGACCTCGTGCGAGGACGTGCGGTGCGCCAGGCTCCACAGCACCAGCGGGGGCGTGAGCGAGACCGAATTGAACGAGCTGGCCGTCAACCCCACCGGCGCACCCGCGGAGCCGCGCGCGGTCACGATGGTCACGCCGGTGGCGAACATGCCAAGGGCATCACGAAATTCACGGGCGGAGAACGCGGGCGGCGCGGCCGCGGCAGGGGGTGAAAGGGCTGGGTTCACGGGGCGCGCCGCGGCGGGCGGCAGGACGGGCAAGGAAGAGGAGGGAGCCTATTATCGGCGCCCATCCCGCCGCCTGCCGACCCCCATGAAAAGCCGGCAAGGACGGTGCAGGCATTCGTCCTGGCGCTAGCAAAAGCGTAGCCCCGGGCCGGGCCACGCCCCATCAGGCCGCGTGCAGCGCGCCGCCCCGCGCCGGCTGGCGCGTCTCGCCCAGGAAGGTGAAATCGAGCGCCGGCCGCTCGCCGCTGATCAGCCCGGCCAGGGCCTTGCCCGAGCCCGCGCCGTGCGTCCAGCCCAGCGTGCCGTGCCCGGCATTGACCCACAGGCCGCGCACGGCGGTCTGGCCGATGAAGGGGATGTTGGTCGGCGTGGCCGGGCGCAGGCCGCACCAGTACTGCGGGTTGCCTCCCTGCTCGGGCGTGCGCGTGTCGCACACGCCGGGCATGATTTCCTCGATGCGGCGCGACAGCATGTGGCAGCGCGCCCGCGCCACCGGGCTGTCCAGCGACAGGTCGAAGCCCGCCAGCTCGATGGTGCCGGCCACGCGCAGGTGGTTGCCCAGGCGGCTCATGGCGATCTTCTTGCCGTCGTCGATGGCCGAGACCATGGGCGCGGCCTCGGGCCTGAGGATGGGAAAGGTGGCGCTGTAGCCCTTGCCCGGGTAGATGGGCAGATGCACGCCCACGCCGCGCAGCAGCGGCGCGCTGTAGCTGCCGCAGGCGACGACGATGGCATCGGCCTGCAATATCTGGTCTTTTTGGCCTGTAGCGCCCGTCTGGCTTGCGCGGACAGCTACTGATTTAATAGTGTCGCCGTCGCGCTGCAGGCCGCGCACCTCGTGCCCGTACAGGAACTGCACGCCCCCGTCCGCCGCCTGCTGCGCCAGCCGCTCGGTGAATACGCGGGCGTCGGCGCTCTCGTCGGTGCTGGTGAAGGTGCCGCCGGTGATGTGCTCGCGGTAGGGGCTGAAGGCCGGCTCGATGGCCAGCAGCTCCTCGCGGCTGACCAGGCGGCGCTGCACGCCGTATTGGCGCATCAGCTCCACGGCGGCGCCGGCTTCCTCGAAGGATTTCTGGTCGGTGTAGAAATGCGCGATGCCGCGCTCCAGGCGCTGGCACTCGATGCCGGTGGCGGCCAGCAGTTCCTTGTGCGCTGCGTGGCTGTAGGCGCCCAGGGCCACGATCTGCTGCACGTTGCGGGCAAAGGCCGCGTCATTGCACTGCAGCAGGAACTGCCAGCACCACTGCCACTGGCGCCAGTCGGCCTGTGGGCGAAACAGCAGCGGCGCCTCCTTGTCCAGCATCCACTTGAGCGCCTTCCACGGCGCCTGCCGGTTGGCCCAGGGCTCGCAGTAGCTGACCGAGATCTGCGCCGCGTTGGCGTAGCTGGTCTCCAGCGCCGGGCCGGCCTGGCGGTCGACCACGGTGACCTCGTGGCCGCGCTCGCGCAGGTGCCAGGCGGTGGAAATGCCGATGATGCCGGCGCCAAGAACGATGGTGTGCATGGCCGCGAGTGTGGTACAAGGGCCGCGCAAGCAAAAGCGAGATTAACTTTCGTCGAAATTCATCAGCCAGACTGATACAGCGCGAGCGCCATGACGACCTTCGACCCCGCCGCCCTGGAGTGCCTTGCCGCCATCGTCGAGGAGGGCGGCTTCGAGCGCGCCGCGCGGCGCCTGCACATCACGCAATCGGCTGTCTCGCAGCGTCTGCGCGCGCTGGAGGCGCAGGCCGGCTCGGTGCTGGTGGTGCGCAGCCGCCCGCTCAGACCCACCGCCGCCGGGCAGTTGCTGCTCAAGCACACGCGTCAGCTGCGCCTGCTGCGCGCCGACCTGGAGCGCGACCTGCAGGAGCTGGCCCCGGACACGCTGGGCAGCGGCGGCCGCGAGGAGGGGCGCATCGCCATCGCCATCAACGCCGACAGCATCGCCACCTGGGCGCTGGAGGCGCTCTCGGGCCTGATGCGCGGGCGCCTGCCGCTGGAGATCATCGCCGACGACCAGGACTTCACGCAGGAGTGGCTGCGCTCGGGCCAGGTGCTGGGCTGCGTGACCACGCTCAAGTCGGCGCTGCGCGGCTGCCGCGTGCAGCCCCTGGGCGCCATGCACTACGTGGCCGTGGCGGCACCCGATTTCGCCGCGCAGCACCTGCCCGCGGGGCTGACGGCGCACAGCTTTCGCGGTGTGCCTTTTGTGTCCTTCAACCGCAAGGACGACCTGCAGGCGCAGTTCCTGATGCGCAGCTTTGGCCTGAAGCGCGCCCAGCTGTCGCGCGTGTTCGTGCCCAGCAGCGAGGGCCAGGTGCGCGCCGTGGCCGCCGGTTGGGGCGTGAGCGTGGTGCCCGAGCTGCTGGCGCGGCCGGCGCTGGCCGATGGGCAGCTGGTGGACCTGGCGCCCGGGCACAGCCTGCCGGTGCAGCTGTACTGGCACAGCTGGAACCTGCAGTCGCAGGTGCTGGACGCCCTGGCCGAGGCCCTGGGCGAGGGCGCGCGGCAGGCGCTGCGGTGATGGGGGACGGGCGGCCGGCTCAGTAGGGCCGGCGCAGGTTCCACTCGGCGCGGTCGAGGTCGTAGCGGGCGTCGTAGAGCCGGCGGTCCAAGTCGCGCAGCTGGCGGCGCAGTTCGGCGCGCTCGGAGTCCTTGGAGGCCTTGTCGAGCGCGCGCTGCTTGTCGTTGAGCTCGTTTTGCAGGCGCTTGAGGTTCTGCTCGGCATTCCAGACCCGCCGGCCCTCGTGGTAGCGCTGGGCAAAACCGGCCTCCAGCTCGGCCGGGCAGGAGTTGCTGTAGCTGCGGCCCTCGCGGCCCCAGCGCGCGCCGTTGGCCGGGGTACAAAATTGCACGATGCCCCGGTTCCAGCCGTCGTAATACTGGGCGGCATCGGGCACGACGCGCGCCTTGGCGCAGGCCTCGCGGATGTCGCCCAGATAGCTGCGCGAGTGGCCTGACAGGGCATCGCGCTGGCCCCGGTCGAACCAGTTGGCGCTGCGGCACTCTTCCTCGCTCATGGCGGCACAGCCGCCCAGCAGCAGGGCACCAGCCAGCAGCGCCAGGCGCGTGGGCCAGCGCGCCGAAAGCGGGGCAGAAGAGGGCAGGGCGCCGGGGAAGGGTGTGTCTTGCATCGGTAATCTCCTCGTGGAAAGTCTTGACCGCCGCCTGCCCTCCGCGTTCTGTGCACTGCTCAGCGCACCAGCAGCACGGGCACGTCGCACTTGGCCAGCACCTGGGTGCTGACCGAACCCATGACCAGCTTGCCCAGGGCGCCGTGGCCATGCGTGCCCATGACGACCAGATCGAACTTGCCCGACTGCGCCACCTTGGCGATGGTCTCGCCGGCAGCGCCCACCTTGCTCATGACCTTGGCGTCCACGCCGTGGCGGGTCAGGAACTTGGTGACCGAGGCCAGCACCTTCTCGCCTTCCTCCTGGTAGTAGCGCTCGACCACCTCCTTGCCCAGGGCGACGCGCGCCCGCGGCGGCAGTTGCGGCTGCACGGTGAGCGCCGTGTAGGTGTGGTCGGTGCCCAGCATTTCGTTGTGGGCTGCCAGGTAGGCCAGCATCTTCTTGGTGTAGGGGCTGCCGTCCACGGCGAGCAGGATGTTCATGGGTCCTCCGTTGGGTGCAGGGTGCGGCCTCGGGGCGGCCGCGCCGTGCAGGCGATCATACGGTGAGCACGCGGTGGGGCTCGAAGGTGCGTTGCTCGCCCTTGGAGCGGTAGCCCAGCGGGTTGGCCACCACCCGGCAGCGCCAGGGCGTGCCGTCGGCGTGCGTGCCCGAGGCGCTGTAGTCGCTCTGGGCGTGCAGGTGGCCGTGCAACCACAGGTCGGCGCCGGGCAGCAGCTCGTCCAGCACGTTGCAGAACCCCGCTGTGCCAGGCACCAGGCCGTAGCGCGGGTCGGCGCTGCGCAGGCTCGGGGCGAAGTGCGTCACCACCACCGTGGAGCCGGCAAAGGGCTCGGCCAGTGCGCCGCGCAGCCAGGCCTGGCAGGCCAGCGACTGGGCACGCACGCCGGGGGCGAGCAGCAGCGCGCCGTGGCGCGTGCCGCCGGTTTTTTGCAGGTAAAAGTTGGCCGCCCGAAAGGCCTTGTTGCGCTGGCGCAACCGCTCGGCGGGCGTGCCGCCGAGGGCCTGGGCGAGGGCGTCGAAGTCGCTCCACAGCGTGGTGCCCAGAAAGCGCACGCCGCCCAGCACCAGGCGCTCGCGCTCCAGCCAGGCGATGCCCAGGCGCTCGCAGGTGGCGCGCAGGCGCGTGTGTGCCTGGTCGAAGTCCAGCCCGTCGTACTCATGGTTGCCCGGCACGAAAAGCACCGGCACGGGCCAGCCGCCGTGCTGCGGCAGGGGGGAGAAGCGCGCCAGGCCGAAGTCGGCATCTCTCAGGCGCGAGCCGCGCTGGTAGGAGCCGATGTCGCCGGCCAGTACCAGCAGGTCGGCGCCCGCGGCCGGGCTGGCACGGAACTGGGGCTGGCTCTCCAGGTGCAGGTCGGATAGGAGCTGGATGTTCATGGCAGCGCTCCATCATCCCCCGACGGCGCGCGCGGTCATGCAGGCAGAGGCTGGCATAAACCTAGGGAAAACCCTAGGATAACCCCTGTACCGATGCCACCGTGGCGCCGGCGCAAGGATGGAGAGAAAGAGATGACGACGATGAATTCGGTGCTTCCGGTCTATGACCGCCCTCTGGCAGGCCGCCATGTGCGTTTCGGCCCGGTGCAGCACGCCGCGCACCTGCTGCGCCAGGGCGCCCAGGCCTGGCGCAGCGCCCGCCGCCGCGCTTCGCACGACCAGGATGCATGGAATGCCGCGCTGCACGACGCCCGCCTGATGGCCGACCTGAGCCGCGCCATGAACGGTATCGCAGTGGACGACATGCGCCGCTATCGCTTCTGACGCGAGCCCGGCGCGGGCGGCTCCTTTTCCATCGCCAGGGGCAGCGCGGCCGGTTTGCTCTGCCACCTGGCCAGGCACGCACGCGCATGCATGCGCGGCGCGGGCCTACCGATCGGCCGCACCGCCGCGCTAGATTGGCTGTTATGGCCGACCGCACGCATTCCCCCTCCCCCCGACCACACAGCACACCTCCCGCAGGCGGGGCTCAGGTGCGCTCATACTGGCCGCGCTCGCCGCCACGGCAGCCTGGACCGCGCAGCGTGCCCGCCGCGCCGAGCGTGAGCACCCGCCGGCCGGCCAGCTGCTCACCGTCGACGGCGTGCAGCTGCACGTGCTCGAGCGCGGCAGTGGCCCGCCCGTGTTGCTGCTGCACGGCGCGCTGGACACGCACGCCGATTTCGTCGCCAGCGGTCTGGTCGAGCAGCTGGCGCGCCAGCACCGGGTGATCGCCATCGACCGGCCCGGGTATGGCCACAGCCGCCGCCCGCGCGACCGGCTGTGGACGCCCCAGGCGCAGGGCGAACTCATCTTCCAGGCGCTGCGCCAGCTGGGCGCCGAGCGCCCCAAGATCGTCGCGCATTCAATGGGCACGCTCATCGCGATGTCCATGGCGCTGCAGCACCCCGAGGCGGTGCGCAGCCTAGTGCTGATCTCCGGCTACTACTTCCCCACCGCCCGCGTCGACGCCTGGCTCACGGCGCCGGTCGGCTGGCCCGTGATCGGCGACGTGCTGCGCTACACCGTCGCCAACCTGGCCGGCCGCGCCCTGCTGAACGCCGAGGTGCGCGGCATGTTCGCGCCGCAGCCCGTTCCCGAAGGTTATGTGCACACGCTCGGGCGCGAACTGCTGCTGCGCCCGCAGCAGCTGCGTGCTAACGCCGAGGACGCTGGCTTCATGGTGCCTGCCGTGCAGGCGACGCAGTCGGTGTACGAGCACCTGGCGGTGCCGCTCAGCCTCATTGCCGGAGCGGACGATGTCGTGGTCGATCCCCAGGCGCACAGCATGCGGCTGTACCAGAGGGTGGCGCAAAGCCGGCTGCACCTGCTGCCGGGCACGGGCCACATGGCGCACCACGCCGATCCGCAGTGTGTGGTCGACGCGGTCGAGCTGGCGGTCTGACGGGCGCCAGCGCGCAGGCATGAAAAAGCCACCCGGCGCGCCGGGTGGCTTTGCCGCGTGGGCGCCGTGTGCGTCAGGCAGCCAGGCGCTCGCGCAGGCGCTCCTGGGTGTCACGCAGCTCGGCGGGCAGGCGCTCACCCAGCTTGTCGAAGTGCTCGGTGTGCGACTGCAGCTCCTCGGCCCAGGCGGCGCGGTCGATGCCGGTGACGCTGTCGAACTGGGCGGGCGTGAAGTCCAGGCCCTGCCAGTTGATCTCAGCGTATTGCGGGGCGATGCCAAACGGCGTCTCCTGCCCCGCGGCGCGGCCCTCGATGCGGTCGATCATCCACTTGAGCACGCGCATGTTCTCGCCGTAGCCGGGCCAGACGAACTTGCCGTCCTCGCCCTTGCGGAACCAGTTGGTGGTGAAGATGCGCGGCAGCTGCGCGCCTTGCGCCTCGATCTTGGCGCCCAGCTGCAGCCAGTGGCCGAAGTAGTCGCTCATGTTGTAGCCGATGAAGGGCAGCATGGCGAAGGGGTCGCGGCGCACCACGCCCTGCTGACCGAAGGCGGCGGCCGTGGTCTCGCTGCCCATGGTGGCGGCCATGTACACGCCTTCCGTCCAGTTGCGCGCCTCGGTCACCAGGGGCACGGTGGTGGAGCGGCGGCCACCGAAGATGAGCGCGTCGATCTTCACGCCGGCCGGGTCGTCCCAGGCCTCGTCCAGCGCCGGGTTGTTGGTGGCGGCCACGGTGAAGCGGGCGTTGGGGTGGGCGGCCTTGGCGCCGGTCTCGCGGGCTATGGCCGGGGTCCAGTCGCGGCCTTGCCAGTCGATCAGGTGCGCGGGCAGGGCGCCCGTGTCCTTTTCCATCCCTTCCCACCACACGTCGCCGTCGTCGGTGAGCGCCACGTTGGTGAAGATCACGTCCTTATTCAGGCTCAGCATGCAGTTCGGGTTGGTCTGCATGTTGGTGCCGGGGGCCACGCCGAAGTAGCCGGCCTCCGGGTTGATGGCGCGCAAGCTGCCGTCGGCCTGCGGCTTGATCCAGGCGATGTCGTCGCCGATGGTCGTCACCTTCCAGCCTTCGAAGGCCTGGGGCGGCACCAGCATCGAGAAATTGGTCTTGCCGCAGGCGCTGGGGAAGGCGGCCGCGACGTGGTGTTTCCTGCCCTTGGGGCTCTGCACCCCCAGGATCAGCATGTGCTCGGCCAGCCAGCCTTCGTCCCGGCCCATGGTCGAGGCGATGCGCAGTGCCAGGCACTTCTTGCCCAGCAGGGCGTTGCCGCCGTAGCCCGAGCCGTAGCTCCAGATCTCGCGCGTCTCGGGGTAGTGCACGATGTACTTGGTGGTCGGGTTGCAGGGCCAGGTGGTCTGGTCCTTCTGCCCTTCAGCCAGCGGCGCGCCCACCGTGTGCATGCAGGGAACGAAGTCGCCGTCGGTGCCGATCACGTCGTACACCGCGCGGCCCATGCGGGTCATGATCTTCATGTTCACCGCGACATAGGCGCTGTCGGACAGCTCCACGCCGACGTGAGCGATGGGGCTGCCCAGCGGTCCCATGGAGAACGGCACCACGTACATGGTGCGCCCGCGCATGCAGCCGTCGAACAGCGGGCGCAGGGTGGCGCGCATCTCGGCGGGTGCCATCCAGTTGTTGGTGGGGCCGGCGTCGCCTTCGTTTTCCGAGCAGATGAAGGTGCGGTCCTCGACGCGCGCCACGTCCGACGGGTCGGACCAGGCCAGGTAGCTGTTGGGGCGCCTGGCCGGGTTCAGACGCTTGAAGGTGCCGGCATCGACCAGCTGCTGGCACAGCTGGTCGTATTCCTCGGTGCTGCCGTCGCACCAGTGGATGCGCTCGGGCTTGCACAGCGCGGCCATCTCGGCCACCCAGGCGATGAGCCTGGCGTTCTTGACGTAGGCAGGGGCCTGGAGGTCCAGGCCTTGCATGACGGGGGCGTTCATGGGGAGCTTCCTAGGGAGTTGAAAAACCGTCTTGTCAAAGGAAGCGGACGCGGGCAGGGCGCGCAGGCGGCGCCGCTGTGCAGGAAAGCGGCTGCGCTGCCTTTGAGAAAACGGCTCGGTGCGCGCAGGAGAAGACCGGGGCCCGGGGCGGGCGCGCGCGGCGGCCAGCTGGAGACGCGGATTTTAGGAAGCCCCCCGACCTTTGTCTGTCGGACACCGGGCAAAACTATGCAAACTGCGCATGACTTTATGTGAATCTTTGGGAGGCCGGCCATGAAAAAAGCCCCGCCAGGCGGGGCTCCAGTTTGGGCGGACAGCCTCTCAGGCCATGTACACGGCGATGAAGGCCAGCAGGAAGATCATCGCCGCGCCCACGGCCGGCACGACGACAGGGATGTAGGGCACGGCGGCCTCCACGGCATCGACGGGTGGCAGGTCGGCGCCGGGGCTGGCGGGCTGGGCAGGCAGGTCATGGGTCATGGCTCGTCTCCTGGGCGGCTGTTCTGAAGGAAAGAAACAAAAGAAACGCGGCTGCGCGGCCCAGTGTACCCAGCAGCCAACCTTCGTGCAGCCGGCGCGTGGGCCGAGCCCATTCAGCGCAGCTCGGCCTGCATCTGTGTGCGCCGCAGCTCGGCCAACACCTGCTCGATGTGCTCGGGCCCGCGCGTCTGCAGCACCAGCTCGATCTCCACGTTCTGCGCCGCCAGCATGGTGAAGGCGCGCTGGTGGTGCACCTCCTCGACGTTGGCGCCGGCCTCGGCGACGATGGCCGTGATGCGTGCCAGCATGCCCGGCACGTCGCGTGCACTCACGCGCACCCGCGCCAGCCTGCCCGAGCGCACCATGCCGCGCTCGATGATGGCCGCCAGCAGCAGCGGGTCGATGTTGCCGCCCGACAGCACCAGCCCCACCTTCTTGCCCTGAAAGCGCTCGCCGTGGCGGATCAGCGCCGCCAGGCCCGCCGCGCCCGCGCCCTCGACCAGGGTTTTCTCGATCTCCAACAGCATCAGCACGGCCTGCTCGATGTCGCCCTCCTCGACCAGCAGCAGATCGTCCACCTGCTCGGCGATGACGGCCCGGGTGATGGCGCCGGGCTGGCCCACGGCAATGCCCTCGGCGATGGTCGAGCTGCCCTGGGCGTGCTGCGTGCCCTGGACGGCGTTGACCATGGCCGGGAAGCGCGCCGCCTGCACGCCGACGATCTCCAGGCCTGGCTTGAGGCTGCGCGCCGCCAGCGCCATGCCGGCCAGCAGCCCGCCCCCGCCCACCGAAACCACCAGCGCCTCCAGGTCGGGCTGCTCGGCCAGCATCTCCAGCGCCACCGTGCCCTGGCCCGCGGCCACGGCCACGTCGTCATAGGGGTGCACGAAGGTGAGCTGGCGCTGCCCGGCCAGCTGGTAGGCATGGGCGCGCGCTTCCTCCAGCGTGTCGCCGTACAGCACGATCTCGGCGCCGAAGCCGCGCGTGCGCTCGACCTTCACTCCCGGCGTGAAGCGCGGCATGACGATGACCGCGCGCAGGCCCAGACGCTGCGCGTGGTAGGCCACGCCCTGGGCGTGGTTGCCCGCGCTCATGGTGACCACGCCGTGCGCGCGCTCCTCCGCGGTCAGCAGCGCCAGCCGGTTGCAGGCTCCGCGCTCCTTGAAGGACGCAGTGAACTGCAGGTTCTCGAATTTCAGGAAGACCTGCGCGCCCACGATCTGCGAGAGGGTGCGCGATTCCACGCAGGGGGTGTGCAGCACCTGGCCGCGCAGGCGCTCGGCAGCCGCTTCGATGTCTTGCAAGGTCAGCATGCGCGCATTCTCGCGCAGCCGGACCGGCCTGCCGCCCTCGGGCCGCCCGCGGCATCGGCCCACAGGCGCGGGGAAAGAACCCCCGCACGCTCACCGCCAGGATCTGCCCTAGCATGGCTGCCCGACTCCCTTCGGCCCGCGCGCAGCGGGCTGAAAGGGGTACACCACAAGACAGGCCTTTTCCATGAACCGCAAGAACCGCGCCGCCGCTGCCGCCACTGCCCGCAAGTGGGGCGAACTGTGCATCGCCACACCCCAGGTGGTGGCGCACCGCACGGCGCGCATGGCCCTGAATGGGCCGATCTACTCCAGGCGCGACCAAGCCGAGTTCCTCGGTATGGTCCAGGAAAAACAGCTCGCCTTCACCCAGTCGTGGATGGCCATGTGGACCGAGGGCACCCGGGTGCAGCAGCAGTGGTGGCTGCACTGGCTGGGGGCAGCGGCCCAGCCCTGGGGCAGTGTCTGGGGCGGCGCGCTGGGCGCCAACGAGCGCCTGCTCGCCGGGCTGCAGCGCACGGCCGCCAAGGGCCTGGCGCCGGTGCACAGGAAGGCGGTGGCGAACTCCAGGCGCCTGGCGCGCACGCGGCTGCGCTGACCGGCCGCCCCCGGTCGGGCTCGCCGTGCCGCTGGGCCGATCTTCAGGCCGGCAGCGCCCGCTCGAGAATGGCCGCCACGTCCAGGCCGCGCGTGTCGATGGCGCCCACCACGCGCCCGCCCGTGCCGGCATCGCCCAGCCGGGTGGCGATGAACGCGTCGGCCACGGCGGCCGGGGCGTGCTGGCGCAGCAGGCAGGCCTGGGCCACCAGCACCAGCTGCTGGGCCAGAATGCGGCCCAGGGGCTCCAGTTCGGCCGGTGGCAGCTGCAGCAGCACCACCAGCTGGCGCAGCGCAGCGGCGATGCGCGGCTCGCCCTGGGCCACCGGGGCCAACTCGGCCAGCAACGCCTGCGCCGCCTCGGGCTCGCGCGCGAACGCCCGCAGCACGTCCAGGCACATCACGTTGCCCGAGCCCTCCCAGATGGAGTTGACCGGCGCCTCCAGAAACAGCCGCCCCTGGATGCCGTCCAGCACATAGCCGTTGCCGCCCAGCACCTCCATGGCCTCGCCGGTCAGTTCCACGCCGCGCTTGCAGACCCAGAACTTGGCCGCCGGCGTCATCATGCGGCTCCAGGCGCGCTCGGCCGGGACGCTGTCGTTCTCGAAGGCGCGCGCCAGGCGCATCAGCAGGGCCAGGGCGGCCTCGCTCTCCAGCGCCAGGTCGGCCAGCACGGTGCGCATCAGCGGCTGCTCGGCCAGGCGCCTGCCAAACGCCTGGCGCTGGCGTGCGTAGTGGATGGCCTGCACCGTGGCCTGGCGCAGGATGGCGGCGCTGCCGGCCACGCAGTTGAGGCGGGTGTAGGTTGCCATCTCGATGATGGTCGGGATGCCGCGGCCCTCCTCGCCCATCAGCACACCCCAGGCGTCCTGGAACTCGACTTCGCTGCTGGAATTGCTGCGGTTGCCGACCTTGTCTTTGAGGCGTTGCACGTTGACCGCGTTCTTGCTGCCGTCGGGGCGCCAGCGCGGCACGTAGAAGCAGGCGAACGGCCCGCCCTCGCCGGTGCGCGCCACCACCAGGTGGGCGTCGCACATGGGCGCCGAGAAGAACCATTTGTGCCCGCGCAGCAGGTATTCGCCGCCGCGCCCGCCGCTGCCCACTGGCGTGGCCACGGTGGTGTTGGCGCGCACGTCCGAGCCGCCCTGCTTTTCCGTCATGCCCATGCCGACCCAGATGCTCTGCTTGTCCGCCGCTGGCACGTCGCGCGGGTCGTAGGCGTCGCTGTAGAGCTTGGCGCCCAGCTGCTGCCACAGGGCGTTTTCCTTTTGCAGCAGGGGGATGCTGGCCTGCGTCATGGTCGCCGGGCACATGGTGCCCTGCTCGACCTGGCTGTGCAGGTAAAAGCCCGCCGCCCAGGCGCTCCAGCGGCCGGCACGCTGGTCCCTGAAGGGCAGGGAGATCAGGCCCTCAGCGCGGTACATCGCCATGAGCCGGTGCCAGGCGGGGTGAAACTCGACGAAGTCGATGCGCCGGCCCCGGTTGTCGAAGCTGTGCAGCTCGGGCGTGTGGCGGTTGGCGTCCTGCGCCAGCTGAAAGGTCTCGGCCTGGCCCAGCTGCCGCGCATAGCGCCCCAGCCCCTCCTCGGCCCAGCCGGCGTCGCCGCGCTGCAGCGCCTCACGCAGGGCCGGGTCGGCGGCGAGCAGGTCGTAGTCGGTCAGCTCGGAATACTGGTTGAAGACCTCGTGGGTGTGCCAGTCCATGGGCGCGTCTCCTGGGGGTAGGTGTGATGCAGGGAGTCTAGACACGATGGCCGGGCCAGGTGTTCGGGTTGATACGCAAACCCGGGCGGCAGCGTCACCACGACCCTGTCTGCGCGGCCATGGCCTGCGACACATCATGTCGCAACACGGATGACCATGGGGCCATTCCAACGCAAGGACCCCACCAGCATGAGCCAGCCACTGCGTCATTCATCCGCCTCGCCCCCGCCCTGGTGCAGCCCGGCGGCCCCGGGCATCCTCGAACCGATCGTGCGGCTATGGCTGTTGCGCCTGCTGGTGCCCCTGGGAGGGGCACGCGAACTGCTGCACAGTGACGGCTTTCGCGATGCCGACCTGGCACGCGCGGCAGGTCTGAGGGCCTGGGCGGAACCCGGCGGGCGGCGGTATCAGCGCGAGCGGGTGTTCGAGGCGCTGGGGCAAGCCCACCAGCGCGCCGAACTCGAACTGCGCGGCGCCCAGCTGCCCGGCGGCCTGCGGGGCAACGTCCGGCGTCTGGGGCAACTGGTCGGCCTGGATGCACCGTCCCGCCGCATCCTGGAGTTTGTCGTGCTGCTGCACGGCGAGCAGGTGCTGGAGAGTGCGTGCGACCTGCTGGGCGCGCTGTCCATGAAGCGCCTGGACCAGGTGCTGGCCACGTTGCTGGCGCTCCCGCCCGGGCAGGTGCGTGCAGCGCTCGCGCCGCAGGCGGCGCTCGTGCGCTCGGGCCTGCTCTTCCTGGACCGGCAGGGCAGTGCCCGGCTGCGGGCCAGGCTGGATCTGCCGTCCAGCACTTTCGCGGACCTGGCGCAGGGCGAGGAGGGCGACCCGGTTGGCCTGCTGCGTGGCACGGTCGCGCCTGCCGGGCCCGGGCAGCTGGAGCTGCAGGACTATGCCCACCTGCACGCTTTGCTGGCCGTGCTCGTGCCCTACCTGCGCCGCGCGCTGGCAGAGCGGCGCCCGGGCGTGAACTTCTATCTGCATGGAGCGCCGGGCACCGGAAAAAGCCAGCTGGCCCGGGCATTGGCCCGCGAGCTGGGCGCCGAGTTGTTTGAAGTGGCCAGCGAGGACACCGACGGCGAGCCCATCCGCGGCCACCGCCGCCTGCGCGCCTATCGCATGGCGCAGAGCGTCCTGGGCCAGCGTGGCGCGCTGCTGCTCTTTGACGAGGTCGAAGACATCTTCAGCGGCGAAGAACCGGGCTGGCTGGCACGCCGCAATGGCAACGACGGTCGCCCACCCAAGGCGTGGCTCAACCGCATGCTGGAAGGCAACCCGGTGCCCACGCTGTGGGTGTCCAACAGCACCGGCGGTGTGGATGCAGCCCATGTCCGGCGCTTTGACATGGTGCTCGAACTGCCCGTGCCGCCGCGCAGCCAGCGCGAGCGCATCGTGCGCGCGCACTGTGCCGGCCTGCTGGACACGGCTGCCCAGGCGCGCCTGGCTGCATCGGAACATCTTGCGCCTGCCGTCATCGCCCGCGCCAGCAGCGTGGTGCAGGCCGTCGCCGCTGGTCTGACCCCGGCGCAGCGCGCCCATGCCCTGGAGGGCCTGGTGAACGGCACGCTGCGCGCCCAGGGCCATGCCGCTCTGGCGACCTGCCCTGCATCGCAGGGGGGCGCGCACCATGATTTGGCCTTCGTATGCGCCGACACGGACCTGGCGCAGCTCGCCCAGGGCCTGGCGAGCGCCGCCAGTGCGCGGCTGTGCCTGTATGGCCCGCCCGGCACCGGAAAGACTGCCTACGCGCGCTGGCTGGCGCATGCTCTGGACCGCCCCCTGCACGCCAGGCGCGCGTCCGAATTGATGCACAAATACGTGGGCGACAGCGAAAAGGCCATCGCCCGGGCGTTTACCGAAGCCGCGCAGGAAGGCGCGCTGCTGCTGATCGACGAGGTGGACAGCTTTCTGCAGGACCGCCGAGCAGCACAGCGCAGCTGGGAGGTGGCCCAGGTCAATGAAATGCTCACGCAGATGGAGGCCTTCGAAGGCCTGTTCGTTGCCTCCACCAACCTGATGCGGGGGCTGGACACGGCCGCGCTGCGGCGCTTCGACCTGAAGGTGAAATTCGACTGGCTGCGGCCCGACCAGGCCTGGGCGCTGCTGCAGCACCACTGCGCGCGGCTGGCCTTGCCGCTGCCTGAACGGCTGCGCCCACAGCTCGCCCGTCTGGGCACGCTGGCCCCGGGCGACTTTGCCGCCGTAGTGCGCCAGCACTCCTTTCGCCCGCTGGGCAGTGCCGACGTGCTGGTGGCGCTGCTGCAGGCCGAGTGCGCCCTCAAGGAGGATGGGATGCGCACGGGGATGGGTTTCCTGTGAGGCCCGGGCCGGCCGCCCGAAGGCGGCTCGGGGCAGGGGTGTTTTTCGAGCAAAATCCTTGTTGGTCAATGATTTATTGCTATGAAAAAATATAAAAGTCCCTGTCTTGCCTCGGCCTCGCCCCCGTGGGCCCCGGGCGTGTGACGTGGCGCGCCGCCCGGAGACCCTCCAGGCCGTGCTGCTGGCCGTAGAGTTGCTGCGCCGCATTCCGCGCGGGCGCAAGGTGACGGCAGGCGAGCTGCACGCCCAGCTCAGGGACGCTGGTTTCGAGCGTGACCTGCGCACCATCCAGCGCCAGCTCGACGTGCTCAGCAGCCACTTTGAGATCGAACGCGACGACCGCAGCAAACCCTATGGCTACCGCTGGCTGGAGCGCGCCCAGAGCCTGGCCGTGCCCCACCTCACGGCGCAGCAGTCCCTGCTGCTGCAGCTGGCCGAGGAACATCTGAGGAACCTGCTACCCGCGCACCTGCTGCAGTCGCTGGACGGCTTCTTCATGCAGGCGCGGCGCAACCTGGCCGGTCCCGCAGGGGATGAGCAGGCGCGGCTGCTGCGCCAGTGGCCCGCCAAGGTGCGCGTGGTGGCCACCAGTCAGCCCCTGCTGCCCCCGCGCATCCGCGCCGGCGTGCTCGAACAGGTGAGCGAGGCACTCTATGCCAACCGCTGGCTGCACCTGGACTACCGCAACGCCGAGGGCCGGCATCGGCGCATCGACGTCATGCCGCTGGGCCTGGCGCAACAGGGCCCGCGCCTGTACCTGGTGTGCCGCTTTCGCGGCTTCGACAACGAGCGCAGCCTGGCGCTGCATCGCATTCTCTCGGCCGAGGTCTCCACGCTCGGTTTCGAGCGACCGTCCGACTTCGACCTGCAACGCTACGACGACGACGGGCGCTTCGGCTTCGGCGAGGGCGCGCGGGTGCGCCTGTCCTTTGCCATCGAGCCCGTCGCCGGGCAGCACCTGCGCGAAACCCCGCTGTCGCACGACCAGACGCTGAGCGAGGGCGGGGACGGCTGGCTGCAGGTGAGCGCCACCGTGGTCGACAGCGCCATGCTGCAGTGGTGGCTGCGCGGGTTCGGTGACGACGTGCGCGAGATACGACGGGCCGCAGTCGGCCCCCGCTCCTGATGCCGTCTGCGCTAAGCACGGCTGTTTTTTTTGCCTCTCCTGAAAGGACGATCTTCATGGACCAGCGACTGCATGAACGGGGGGTGTTTTTCCTGCCCTGGGTGGGAGCGGCTTACGCAGCCAGCGCCGGGCCGCGCCTGCTCATCCTGGGCGAGAGCCACTACAGCGATGCGGCGGGGCAGACGCCGCAGCTGACCCGCAGCTGCATCGAAGAGCATGCCCGCAGGGAGTGGAACCACCGGTTCTTCACCATGCTGACCCAGCTGGTGTCCGGCATGGACCACTGGCGGGTGGACCGGCAGGCGTTCTGGCAGGGCCTGGCCTTCTACAACTACGTGCAGCGCTCGGTCGCGGACGGTCCTGGCGTTGCGCCGACGGCCGACGACTTCGAGCGGGATGAGACGGCTTTGCGGGCCGTGGTCGAGGCACTTGCGCCCACGCATGTGCTGGTGTGTTCCTGGCGCCTGTGGCACCACCTGCCGCGCGCCCTGTTCGGCCCGGGCCCGCACGCCACCACGCCGCAGGGCACGGAAATCTGGCCCCTGGCGACCACGCCACCAGCGCTGGCCCTGGGCATCCCCCATCCGTCCCGGGCGGCGCGTGCCCCGGTCGGAGCCTCAGTGGCCTGCTTTTTGGCGGCCTGAGCGGGTGACCCGGGCGGGCACCTCGCAAGCCACTGCCTGCTGCCTTGCGGGCCGGGTGAAAAGACCGCGAGCAGGCGCTTACGCCGCCACCTGCCGGCCCTCGCCCACCACGATGGCCGTGGGCAGCACCATGCCGCCGGGCTGGCGGTTGTCCTCGCGGCCCAGGGTGATGCGGCCGCTGGCGCGGGCGTTGCCGCAGAGCATGCGCAGGACGTGAATCTCCGTCTGCAGCTGGTCGGCGTCCTCCAGCTGCTCGCGCCGGCGCGCCAGCAGCTGCTGGGCCAAGTCGATCAGCTTGGCGTTCAGGGTCTTGCGGCCGGCGGCCAGCAGGCCGGTGATGGCCTGGAGCGGCTCACCCCCGAGGCTGCGCGCCATGGCGTGTTCGGCCAGCTGGTTGATAGACTGCAGGCTGCGCCGCATCAGCTCGGCGTAGGGCGCGCTGCCGCGGCAGGCGCTGGCCAGCAGCTCGCTCACGCCGCGCGTGACCGCAAAGCGCATGCCGATGGCCTCGATCCATTCGTCGCCCTCGCTCAGCACGATGGAAGTGCTGGACAGGGCCGACAGCAGGCCGCAGAAGTTGCACGCCGCCTCCATGTCGAAGCCGGGCTCGTGGATCTCGCGGGCCAGCCTGCGCACGGCATCGACGGCGCGTCCGACCTGGCCCTTGCGGATGTGCTGCAGCGTCTGCACGGTGACGGGAAAGCGCTGGATGCGCCGGCTCTCGGGGTATTTCTCGGCGATGTCGGTGAAGTCGCTCACGCAGCGGTCCAGCCCCTTGTCGTCGCGCGCCTTGAAATGCAGGAAACCGAGCAGCACCAGGGTCTGGTAGTCGAACAGCTTGGAGTGCAGGCTCAGCACCACGGCGCGCAGCAGGCTCTGCAGGGCCGTGTCGTCCTCGCCCGTGTAGTACGACAGCATGCCGAGCTTTTGCAGCCGCAGCACCGAGTCGGGGGTGATGCCGCAGGCGGCGCGGTAGGTCTCGATCGCCTTGCCGAACTGGCCCGCCTCGACATAGGCCCGGCCCAGCACGTCGTAGGCGTCGGCGTAGCTCGGGTCCTCGCTCAGAATCTCGTTGAGCGTCAGAATGGACTTGCCGGCGGTGCCCGACTCCATCTGCGTGCGCGCGATGCCCAGCCGCGCCCAGGGGATGGCCTTGGCCTCCAGGATGGCCTGGAACAGCATCTTGGCGTCCTCGTGCTGACCCAGGCGCAAGAGCAGCTCCGAGCCGATGCGCGCGGCATAGAGCCAGTAGGGGCGCCTTTCCTTGAACTGCTCCACGCACAGGGCGCAGGCGGCCTCCAGGTCCTGGCGCTCGATGGCCTCGAAGATGGGCTTGAGGTAGAGCTTGCGCAGGCGCGCCGTGCGCAGCCGCTCGTGCAGCGACTGGGTGGTGAAGGGCTTGAGCAGGTAGCCATCCAGCGCCGATTCGGCCGCCTCGGCCACCGCGGCGTAGGAGGCCTCGGTGGTGACCATGAAGAACACGGTCGTGAAGGGCAGCAGCTGCGCGCGGCGCAGGTCGTCGAGCAGCGTCTGGCCGGTGGCGCTCTTGTCGTTGAAATACTGGTCGCACAGGACGTAGTCGAAGCTGCCCGTCTCCATGCGCGCGCGCGCCTCCTGCACCTTGCTGCACTGCACCACGCGGCTGATGCCGTAGTCGCGCAGCTGCGCCGACAGCAGGTTGCGCGTCGTGACGTTGCCGTCAACGACCAGGGCCGTCGTGCCGGGGGCGAGCTGTAGGTTCGACATGGTCTTTCTCAGTATCCGTGAAAAGGTCCATGAACAGGCCCCCTGGCTGGCGGCTCAGGCCGGCTCGGCGTGGAAGAGCCGCCGCGCGCCCACCGGCGCCACCGCCCGGGCGATGGCGCCGATGTGGTCCGGCGTGGTGCCGCAGCAGCCGCCCACGATGTTGACCAGGCCCTCGGCGGCGAACTCGTGCACCAGACGGCTGGTGACCTCGGGTGTCTCGTCGAAGCCGGTGTCGCTCATGGGGTTGGGCAGGCCAGCGTTGGGGTAGCAGCTGATGAAGGTGTCGCCGGCCACGCGCGCCAGCTCCTGCACATAGGGCCGCATCAAGGCCGCGCCCAGGGCGCAGTTCAGCCCCACCGACAGCGGCCGCGCGTGGCGCACGCTGTGCCAGAAGGCGGTCACCGTCTGGCCCGACAGGATGCGCCCGGAGGCGTCGGTGACCGTGCCGCTGATCATGATGGGCAGGCACTCGCCCGTCTCCTCGAACACCTCGTCGATGGCGAACAGGGCGGCCTTGGCGTTGAGCGTGTCGAAGATGGTCTCCACCAGCAGCACGTCGGCGCCGCCGTCGATCAGGCCGCGCGTCTGTTCGTGGTAGGCCACGCGCAGCTGCTCGAAGGTGACGTTGCGCGCGCCGGGGTCGTTCACGTCGGGGCTGATGCTGGCGGTCTTGGGGGTGGGGCCCAGGGCGCCGCAGGCGAAGCGGGGTTTGTCGGGCGTCGAGAACTTGTCGCAGGCGGCGCGCGCCAGGCGGGCGCTCTGCAGGTTCATCTCGTAGGCCAGCTCGCCCATGCCGTAGTCGTCCTGGGCGATCGACGTGGCGCCGAAGGTGTTGGTCTCCACCAGGTCGGCGCCGGCGGCCAGATAGCCTTCGTGGATGTCCTGGATGATGTCCGGGCGCGTGAGGCTCAGCAGCTCGTTGTTGCCCTTGACGTCGCGCGGGAAGTCGGCAAAGCGCGCGCCGCGGAACTGCTCCTCCGTCAGCCGCAGGCGCTGGATCATGGTGCCCATGGCGCCATCGAGGATGGCGATGCGCTGCTCCAGGATGGCGGGCAGCTCGCGGGCGCGGGTGTAGGCAGGCAGACTCATGGAGGCGCATTGTAGGAAGCGGCGCGGCGCATGTCCCCTCGGCGCGGCAAACGCCGCCCGGCGCGCAAAATAGCCCCCTGGCCCGGGCGCGCCCGGCGCCCTAATTTTTCCCATAAAAAGCGCCTGAAACCGTTGCCGGTCAACGGCATTCAGCTACGAAAAACAGAGTAAACCGCCTTGTCTCCAGCGCATTCCGTCCTGCACGACGTCTTCGGCTACGAGCAGTTCCGTGGCCCGCAGGAGCCCATCATCGAGCACGTGTGCGACGGCGGCGACGCCCTCGTGCTCATGCCCACGGGCGGCGGCAAGAGCCTGTGCTACCAGGTGCCGGCCATCGTGCGGCGGGACGCCGGCCGCGGCGTCACGGTGGTGGTCTCGCCGCTGATCGCGCTGATGCACGACCAGGTCGGCGCGCTGCACGAGGCGGGCGTGGAGGCGGCCTTCCTCAACTCCACGCTGGACTGGCCGCAGACGCTGGAGGTCGAGCAGCGCGCCGCGCGCGGCGAACTGACGCTGCTGTACGCCGCGCCCGAGCGCGTGACCACCGAGCGCTTTCTCGCCCTGCTCGACGGCCTGCACGCGCGCGGGCAGCTGGCGCTGTTTGCCATCGACGAGGCGCACTGCGTGAGCCAGTGGGGGCACGACTTCCGCCCCGAGTACCGCCAGCTCGCCGTGCTGCACCAGCGCTACCCCGGCGTGCCGCGCATCGCGCTCACCGCCACCGCCGACGAGCTGACCCGCGCCGACATCGTCGAGGGCCTGCAGCTGGGCGACGCGCGTCTGTTCATCAGCAGCTTCGACCGGCCCAACATCCGCTACCGGCTGGAGGAGAAAAAGGAGCCGCTGGCGCAGCTGCTGCGCTTCATCACGCGCGAGCACCTGGGCGACGCCGGCGTGGTCTATTGCCAGTCGCGCCGGCGCGTCGAGGAGATGGCGCTGGCGCTGCAGGACGCGGGCGTCGCCGCGCTGCCCTACCACGCCGGCCTGCCAGCGGACGTGCGCCAGCAGAACCAGGACCGCTTCCTGCGCGAGGACGGCATCGTCATGGTGGCGACCATCGCCTTCGGCATGGGCATCGACAAGCCGGACGTGCGCTTCGTCGCCCACGTGGACCTGCCCAAAAACATCGAGGGCTACTACCAGGAGACCGGCCGCGCCGGGCGCGACGGCCTGCCCGCCGATGCCTGGATGGTCTATGGCCTGCAGGACGTGGTGAACCAGCGCCGCATGATCGACGAGAGCGAGGCGGGCGAGGAGTTCAAGACCGTGCTGCGCGGCAAGCTCGATGCCCTGCTGGCGCTGGCCGAGGCCACGGGCTGCCGACGCCAGCGGCTGCTGGCCTATTTCGGCGAGCAGTCCGGGCCCTGCGGCAACTGCGACAACTGCCTGCAGCCCCCGGCCGTGTGGGACGGCACGGACGCGGCAAGAAAGCTGCTGTCGACCGTCTACCGCCTGCACGAGGCCAGCCCCGAGGTGAGCTTCGGCATCGGCCACGTGCTGGACGTGGTGCGTGGCAAGGCGACCGACAAGGTCGCCCAGTTCGGCCACGACCGGCTGTCCACCTTCGGGCTGGGGCGTGAATACTCCGAGGCGCAGCTGCGCGGCGTGCTGCGCCAGCTGCTGGCGCTGGGTGCGGTGGGCGTGCAGCGCGTCGTGCTGGGCAGCGGCCACGGCTTCGACACGCTGGTGCTGACCGCCGGCTCGCGCCCCGTGCTGCGCGGCGAGCAGCAGGTGCTGCTGCGCGAGGCGACGGCGCAGGCCGCGCCCCGGCGCACGCGCCGCGCCGGCGCCCCGCCGGTGGCCGCCGCCGACCTGGACCCGGACGCCCAGGCGCGCTTCATCAACCTCAAGGCCTGGCGCGCCGAGGTGGCGCGCGAGCACAACCTGCCGGCCTACGTCATCTTCCACGACGCCACGCTGGCGGCCATCGCCGAGCGCAACCCGGCCAGCATGGCCGACCTGCAGGGCATCAGCGGCATGGGCACCAAGAAGCTGGAGGCCTATGGCGAGGACGTGGTGCGGGTGTGCCGGCAGTAGGCCGCCGGCGCGTCCAGTGCGTCCCCCGGCCGCCGCAGCGACAGCCAGGCGAACAGCCAGCCCACGAGCGCCCCGGCCATCGCGTCCAGCGCCACGTGCTGCAGCGTCGCCAGCGTGGACCAGGCGATGGCCCCGCAGGCCATGGCGCTGGCGATGGTCCATCCGCGCGGCGCGCCCATGACCAGGAAGATCCGCCGCAGCCAGAAGGCGGCGAACACGGCGGCCGCCACATGCAGCGAGGGGAAGGCGTTGCCGCCGGTGTCCACGCTCTTGAGCAGTGACATGCCGGGGTGGCTGGCCCAGTCCAGCGCGTTGTCGGGTACCTTGGTGGGAAAGACCCAGAACACGGCCAGGCACACGGCGCACATCAGCCCAGCCCACAGGCCGTGCCACAGCAGGCCCCTCAGGTTGCCGATCAGCGCTGGCGGCAGCGACACATAGACCCACAGCGACGCATACACCGGGAACGCCAGCGGGGTGAAGCCCACCCAGTCGTCGATCCACGTCGTGGGCATCGTCAAGACGGTGTGGCCGGGGTAGCGCAGCACGTAGAAATATGCCTGGAAGAACAACGTGATGAAGAGCGTGGTGCCGACTGCCTTCAGCGGCCAAAGGCAGGTCAGGCGGGGCCCCAGCTGGCTGCGCCAGGAACGCGGTTGGGAAGTGGGTGACGGGGCGCTGTGCATGGAAGGGGCCGGCGGCCAGGCGGCATCATATCGGTCGCCCGTGGCGGCAGGGCAGCCGTTGGAGCGGTCGTTAAAATAGCCGATTCGGGCAGGGGTCTTGGCGAGACTTCCGCCGCCGTCCACCTCCGTCCTTCATCACCATGGATTCGATCGAACTGATTCGCAAATTTCTCCAGGAACGCCTGGGTGTCGAGCCCGAGAAGGTCCAGAGGGATTCCGTGCTCGCCGATCTGGGCGTGGATTCGCTGATGGTGGCCGAGCTGATGTTCGAAGCGGAAGACCGCCTGGACATCTCCATCGACAACGACCAGGCGGTACCTGTCACGGTGGCCGACATGCAGCTCATCATCGACCGGCTGCTCGCGCAAAAACCCGTGCAGGCATGACGGCGCGCCGCGTCGCCGTCACGGGCCTGGGACTGGTCAGCCCGTACGGCGGCAACCTGCCGGACTTCTTCTCGCGCCTGATGCGCGGGGAGTCCGCGGTGCGCCACCTGCACACCGACGACGTGCCGCGCCCGCTGTCGATGCCGTTCGTGGCCTGCCGCAGCTTCGATGCAAGGGCCGCGCTGGGCGGCCCGCTGGCCGCGATGATGGAGCGCTTTGCCCACTTGGGGCTGGCCGCCGCCTTCGACGCCTGGGCAGACGCGGGACTTGCGCGCCAGCCTCGCGAGAGCGAGGCGCGCGGCGACTGGGGCTGCACCTGGGGCACCGCGCTGGGCGGCATTCAGGCATTCGAGCGCGGCTGCAAAGACATCTGGCTCAAGGGGCGCGAGCGTCTGTCACCCCTGTCGGTCGTGATGGGGATGAACAATGCCGTGAATGCGCACATTTCCATTCAGTTGGGCCTCGGGGGCATCAGCTCCAGCCATGCCGCCGCCTGTGCTTCATCGGCCATCGCGATCGGCGAGGCCTACCGGCGCATCCGCGCGGGCGACGCCAGCGTGATGCTGACGGGCGGATCGGACGCCACGCAGACCTATGGCGTGGCACAGGCCTGGCTGGCGATGCGCCTGATGTCGCCCGACGTGGGCGATGCCGCCGCGCAGGCTTGCCGCCCCTTCGCCGTTGACCGTGCCGGCCTGGTGCTGGGCGAGGGTGGCGTGGCGCTGGTCCTGGAAGACTGGGAGCACGCCAGAGCACGCGGCGCGGCCATCCATGCCGAGATGGTCGGCTATGGCGTGAGCTGCGACCACACCCACCTGGTGCGCCCCGACGCCGGAGGGCAGGCGCGCGCCATTCGCGCGGCGCTGGCCGAAGGCGGCCTTGCGCCCGAAGACGTCGACTACGTCAATGCCCACGGCACGGCCACGCCCGAGGGCGATCCCATCGAGATCCAGGCGCTGCAGCAGGTGTTCGGCGGCCACGCCGCACGCCTGCCCGTGAGCGCCACCAAGTCCATGCACGGCCACCTGATGGGCGCCGCGGGCGCGATTGAGGCACTGGCCACGGTGCTGAGCGTGCGCGAGCAGGCGTTGCCGCCCACGGCCCATCTCGAAGGCCGCCTCGACCCTGCGTGCGAGGGCGTGGACCACATCCTGCAGGGGCGGCATGACGTGCGCGTGCGCGCGGCCCTGTCCAACTCCTTTGCCTTCGGCGGCAGCAACGCGGTGCTCGCGTTTCGCCAGGCATCCATTCAGTGAGCTCTTGCATGACCACGACTTCCCTTGACACCCTGCGCTCCGAAGTTGCCGCCCTCATCGTCGAGGCGCTGAACCTGGACGTGCAGCCGCAGGACATCGACCCGCAGGCGCCGCTGTACGGCGACGGCCTGGGTCTGGACTCCATCGACATGCTGGAGATCGCGCTCGTGGTCTCCAAGCGCTTCGGCTTTCAGCTCAAGTCGGACAACGAGAACAACCAGCAGATATTCGCCTCGCTGCAAGCGCTGACCGAGCACATCGCGGCCCACCGAACGCAATGACCTGCTGGCGCAACGCCCTGGCCGTGGCGCTGCTGCTGCTGTGGGCGGTGTCGGCCCACCTGGCCAGTACGGGGGTCGGCCCCATCGATCTGCACATCGCCGTCGCGGTCGCGCCCCTTTGGCTCTCTACATTGCTGCTGGCGTTCCAGACGCCATGGCCCAGGCTTGCCGCCAGTCTGGTGGCGGGCGCCGGCGCGCTTGTGCTGGCGGTGGTGGCCTGGCCCTGGCTGCGCGGCCACGTCACCTGGCTTTATTACCTGCAGCAC
>NZ_DAMCAM010000013.1:0-53866 GCF_032059615.1 Melaminivora sp.
GAATACCGGCCTGTCACGCCGGGGGTCGCGGGTTCGAGTCCCGTCCACTCCGCCAGAATGATGAACCGGGTTGTCTCACCAGAGGCAACCCGGTTTTGTTTTCTGTGCTCAAAACTCCAAAAAAAGCCCTTGCGTGCTTGCGCAGCAAGGGTTTGGTGCTCTGGTTTTGGAAGCGGCGCTTACTTGGGTGCCAGGCGGATGGCGCCATCGAGGCGAATGACTTCGCCGTTGAGCATGTCGTTCTCGAAGATGTGGCGCACCAGGCGGGCATAGTCCTCGGGCTTGCCCAGGCGGCTGGGGAAGGGCACGCCGGCGGCCAGCGCATCCTGCACCTCCTGCGGCATGCCGAACAGCATGGGCGTGCCGAAGATGCCCGGGGCAATGGTCATGTTGCGGATGCCGTTCCTGGCCAGGTCGCGGGCGATGGGCAGCGTCATGCCGACCACGCCGCCCTTGGATGCGGCATAGGCGGCCTGGCCGATCTGCCCGTCATAGGCGGCCACGCTGGCCGTCGAAATGAGTACGCCGCGCTCGCCCGTCGTCTCGGGCTCGTTCTTGCTCATGGCCTCGGCGGCCAGGCGGATCATGTTGAAGCTGCCGACCAGGTTGACCATGACGGTCTTGCTGAAGGTGGCCAGCGCATGGGCGCCGTTCTTGCCCACGGTCTTCTCCGCCGGAGCGATGCCGGCGCAGTTGACCAGCCCCATCAGCTTGCCCAGCGACACGGCCTTGTCCACCACCGCCTGGGCGTCGGTTTCGCTGGACACATCGCAGCGCACGAAGGTGCCTTTGATCTCGCCGGCCACCGTTTCCCCCCGGTCCTGCTGCATGTCGGCGATGACGACCGTGCCGCCAGCCTCGGCCAGCATGCGCGCCGTGCCCTCGCCCAGGCCCGAGGCGCCGCCGGTCACGATGAATACCTTGCCCTTGATGTCCATGAACTGTCTCCTGAGAGGTTTGCGTTGACGTAAACGTCAATTATCACTGACACGTCGCACGCCACAGGCATAAAAAAGCCCGGCAGTGCCGGGCAGGAGAGGAGGGTGGAGAGCACCGGGGCCTGGACCCCAGTCCCGGATCAGCGAAAGCCCACCCGGTCGAGCATCTGCTGCACCTTGACCTGGTTGGCCCCGACGGCGCCGATCGGGATGGTCTCGCTCTTGAAAGGTTTGCCGCCGGTCATGGCCTTGAGCGCCGGGTTGTCGAACTCCACGTTCTTCGCGGCCGGCCACTCGTTGTTGGCGTTGGCGAAATAGTTCTGCGCCTCGGGGCTGGCCAGGTACTCCAGGAACTTGATGGCGTTTTCCTTGTGCTTGGCGTGGCGCGCCACGCCGCCGCCAGCGATGTTCAGGTGCGTGCCCCAGGAGTTCTGGTTCGGGAAGACCACGCCCACTTTCTGCATGATGTTCTTGTCGTCGGATTTGTCCGAACGCATGATGCGCGCCAGGTAGTAGCTGTTAGTGACGGCGATCTCGCACTCGCCCGTGGCCACGGCCTTGATCTGGTCGGTGTCGCCGCCCTTGGGCCAGCGCGCCATGTTGTCAACGATGCCCTTGAGCCAAGCCTGGGTCCGCTCCTCGCCCATGTGCTCCATCACGGCGCCGAACAGGCTCAGGTTGTAAGGGTGCGAGCCCGAGCGGATGCAGACCTTGTCCTTGTTGCGCGGGTCGGCCAGCTTTTCATAGGTGTCCACGTCCTCGGGCTTGACGCGGGCCTTGTTGTAGACGATGACCCGGGCTCGTGTGGACAGGCCGAACCAGGCCGTGCCGCCGTCCGCCGCCGGTTTGGCGCGCAGGTTGGCCGGGATCACATCCTCCAGCAGCTTGGAATGGACGGGCTGGAACAGGCCATCGACCTCGCCGCGATAAAAACGCGCCGCGTCCACCAGCAGGATCACGTCGGCTGGCGAGGACGCTCCTTCGGCCTTCAGGCGCGCCATGATGCCCGCGTCATCCGAGTCCACCCGGTTGATCTTGATGCCCGTGAGCTTGGTGAAGCCGGTGTAGAGCGCCTCGTCAGTGGCGTAGTGGCGTGCCGAATAGAGGTTGAGCACCGGCTCCTCCTGCGCATGGGCCAGGCCGGCAGCAGCCAGCGTGCAGGTGATCAGCAGAGACTTGAAGCGGATGGGCATGGAGGACGGTGCTTTCGGGAAATGAGGATGGAACAGATGATAAAGCAAACGAGAATCGTTCCTGAAGACGCTAGAAATCATGGGGTCTTGCAGGCGGCGGACGAAAAAAAACCCAGTCTGGGACTGGGTTTGAAAGGATCCCGGAAACGGAGGTTTCGAGAGGATCCAAGGAGACAACCGGTTGGCGGGCGCCGTTTTTCGGACTGCACCCGAGCAATGGGTCAATTATAGGGTAAACCCGTAATCAACGCTTGCCTTGCGCTGCGGTAGCGGTTGCAGCAGCGGCGGCAGCCGTGGCGGTGGGACGCGAAGCGTTGCTGGCCATGGCGTTGAAGTTGGCTTCGGCCACGTTGCTGGCCTGCTTGACGGCCTTCTGCACGGATTCGAAGGCGTTGTTGGCGGCGGAGACGGCGCTCTTGAGCACGGCGACCGAGGTCTCGGTGCCTGCGGGGGCGTTCTTCACGGCAGCGTCCAGCAGGTTGCCGAAGTTGCGCTGCACTTCGGCGGCCTGGGCTTCGAAGGCCTTGCCGAACTCGGCGCTGGTGCCCGAGGCGATGTCGTACAGGTGGCGGCTGTAGGCGGCGGCCTTCTCGGCCAGGGGCTGGAACTGGCTGGCCTGCAGGGCCAGCAGCTGCTGCACGTCCTTGGCGCCCAGAATGGCCTGGGTGTGGCTGGCGGCCTCGTTCAGGGCGGCACGCGAGGCGGCCACGTTCAGTTCGACCAGCTTTTCCACGCCTTCGAAGGTCTTGTTGGTCAGGCCGAAGAGGGTTTCGAGGTTGGCCTTGTGCGAGGCGATCAGTTGTTCCTGGGTCAGCGTCATATCATCACTCCTGAATTCAAGCCCTTGCGGGCGGGCTGGGTGGGCTGCGCTGGCGACCGGGAAGTCATGTTGCAGTGCAGCATGAATCGGATTTTAGGGCGTTGCCCACCAATTACAAGCCCTTTTTGCTGCACTGCAGCAATTTGCTACGATTTCGTCGGCTGAGAGCTGCAGCCGCCATGCCGCCGTCGCTCGCGCGGGCGCTGGCACAATCCCTGGCCCATGACCGCGCAGCACCCTTCCGCCCCCGCCCGTCCGCGCCCGGCCCCCGAGCCCCGCAGCGCCTATGCCGTCTTCCGATCCATAGGCACGAGGTGGGGCGACAACGATCTTTACGGGCATGTCAACAACGTGGTCTATTACTCGTGGTTCGACACGGCGGTGAACGGCTACCTGATAGAGCAGGGCGCGCTGGACATCCACCAGGGCCAGACCATCGGCCTGGTGATAGAGACGCAGTGCAACTATTTCGCGCCCCTGGCTTTTCCGCAGAACGTGCAGGCCGGGTTGCGCGTTGCGCACCTGGGGACGAGCAGCGTGCGCTACGAGGTCGGGCTGTTCGCCGAGGGCGAGGCGATGAGCGCGGCGGCCGGTCATTTCGTCCACGTGTACGTCGGCCGCGAGGACCGGCGCCCCCGGCCCCTGACGCAGGAGTTGCGCCAGGCGCTGGCGCGGCTGGCCATGCCGCGCTGATCGTGTCGGTATTGGGACAAGCGCGGGGCCGCCGCTCCCGCGCGGGTGCAACAATTGCCGGCGCTGCCTGCCGCCATCGCAGTGCCTTCGGGCGCTGTCTCCCCTACCCGGGCGCTTTCCGAGCGCCGCCGGCCTGCCCATGATCATCACCAGCCTGCTCGACACCGACCTGTACAAGTTCACCATGATGCAGGTGGTGCTGCATCAGTTTCCGGGGGCGCAGGTCGAGTACCGCTTCAAGTGCCGCAACCCCGGCGTGCAGCTGGCGCCCTACGTGGCCGAGATCCGCGAGGAGATTCGCTCGCTGTGCGGCCTGCGCTTTCAGGACGCGGAGCTGGCCTACCTGCGCTCGCTGCGCTTCATCAAGAGCGACTTCGTCGATTTTCTCGGGCTGTTCCGGCTCAACGAAAAATACATCCGCGTCACGCCCCTGCCCACGGGCGAGATCGACATCACCATCACCGGGCCGTGGCTGCACACCATCCTGTTCGAGATTCCGGTGCTGGCCATCGTCAACGAGGTGTATTTCCGCAACACGCGCAGGGCGCCGGACTTTCCCGAAGGCCGCAGGCGCCTGGACGCCAAGATCGCGCAGCTGCAGGAAAGCGGCCTGGAGAGCCTGAAGATCGCCGACTACGGCACGCGCCGGCGCTTCTCGCGCGCCTGGCACGAAGAGGTGCTGCGCGTGCTGGTCGCGCGCCTGGGCACGGACGAGCAGCACGGCCGCTCCCCGGCGCAATTTGCCGGCACCAGCAACGTGCTCTACGCCATGAAGCTGGGCCTGACGCCGCTGGGCACCATGGCGCACGAATACCTGCAGGCCTGCCAGGCGCTGGGCCCGCGCCTGCGCGACACGCAGGTCTTCGGCTTCGAGATGTGGGCCAAGGAGTACCGGGGCGACCTGGGGATCGCGCTGTCGGATGTGTATGGCATGAATGCCTTCCTGCGCGACTTCGACCTGTACTTCTGCAAGCTCTTCGACGGGGCCCGCCATGACTCGGGCGACCCCTTCGCCTGGGGCGAACGCATGCTGCAGCACTACAAGGACAACCGGGTGGACCCGCACACCAAGACGCTGATCTTCAGCGACGGCCTGACGGTGCCGCGCATCGTCGAGCTGCACCGCCAGTTCCATGGGCGCTGCCAGCTGGCCTTTGGCATCGGCACCAACCTGACCAACGACCTGGGCTACGAGCCGCTGCAGATCGTCATCAAGATGACGCGCTGCAACGGCCAGCCCGTGGCCAAGCTCTCGGACGCGCCGGGCAAGAGCATGTGCGACGACGAAAAATACTTGGCCTACCTGCGCCAGGTGTTCGACATTCCCGCACCCGAGTGAGGCGGCGGCCCCTGCCGCCCAGAAAGAAGAGGGGCGGCCCGGCGGCTGCCCGCAGCCCAGAGAATCCAAGGAGAGGTACACAACAATGAAGCTCATGCGTGCACTGGCATTGGCCGCGTTTTCCCTGGCGCCCGCGCTGGCCATGGCGGCCGATATCGACGGCAGCCGTCTGTCCGTGCTCTGGGGCGTGCCCTTTGCCGGGGTCCTGCTGTCGATCGCGCTGCTGCCGCTGGTGGCGCCGCATTTCTGGCACCACCATTTCGGCAAGGTGACGGCCGCCTGGGCGCTGGCCTTCCTGCTGCCCTTTGCCGCCGTCTTCGGCCCGGGCCTGGCGGCTGCGGGCTTCGTGCATGCGCTGGTGGCCGAATACCTGCCCTTCGTGATCCTGCTGACGGCCCTGTTCACCGTGGCCGGGGGCATCTACATCCGCGGCAACCTGCACGGCAGTGCGCTGCTGAACACCGGCCTGCTAGCCATCGGCGCGGTGCTGGCCAGCTTCATGGGAACGACCGGCGCGTCCATGCTGCTGATCCGCCCGCTGATCCGCGCCAACGACGGCCGAAAGCACATCACCCACGTGGTGGTGTTCTTCATCTTCGTCGTCTCCAACGCCGGCGGCTCGCTCACGCCGCTGGGCGACCCGCCGCTGTTCCTGGGTTTTCTCAAGGGCGTGGACTTCTTCTGGACCTTCCAGCACATCTGGCCCGAGACCCTGTTCATCGTCATCGTGCTGCTGGTGCTGTTCTTCGGGCTCGACGCCTGGTTCTGGCGCCGGGCCGACGAGCGTCTTGCCGCCGACCCCACGCCGGACACGGCGCGCGAAACGTTCGGCTTCGACGGCAAGGTCAACTTCCTGCTGCTGGCGGTGGTCGTCGGCCTGGTCCTGATGAGTGGCATCTGGAAGAGCCAGGTGCAGTGGGAGGTCATGGGCACCGTGATCGGCCTGCCGGGCCTGGTGCGCGATGCCGGCCTCATCCTGGTCACCCTGGTGTCGCTGGCGCTCACCCCCGGGCAGGTGCACGAAGACAACCAGTTCAGCTGGGGCCCGATGCAGGAGGTGGCCAAGCTCTTTGCCGGCATCTTCCTGACCATCATCCCGGTGATTGCCATGCTCAAAGCCGGGGTCCACGGGCCGTTCGGTGCCATCGTCTCGGCCGTGACGCGCCCCGACGGCTCGCCCGACCCGGCCATGTACTTCTGGGCCTCGGGCCTGCTGTCGTCCTTCCTGGACAATGCGCCGACCTACCTGGTGTTCTTCAACACCGCCGGCGGCGACGCGCTGACCCTGATGACCACGCATGCGGCCACGCTGGCAGCCATCTCGGCCGGTTCGGTCTTCATGGGCGCCAACACCTACATCGGTAACGCGCCCAACCTGATGGTCAAGGCCATTGCCGAGGACCGCGGCGTGCCCATGCCCAGCTTCTTCGGCTACATGCTGTGGTCGGTGGGCATCCTGATGCCCCTGTTCGTCATCATCACCTTCATCTGGCTGCGCTGACATGACCGATACCAAGCCCCGCATCCTGATCGCCCGCAAGATCTTTCCTGAAGTGGTCGAGCGCCTGGCGCGCCACTTCGACGTGCAGGCCAACGACGCCGACGTGCACTGGACGCCCGGAGAGCTGGCCGTCCAGCTGGCCGACAAGGACGGCGTGCTCACCACCGGCAGCCAGCGCATCGACGCCGCGCTGCTGGCGGCCTGCCCGCGCCTGAAGATCGTCGCCAACATGGCGGTGGGCTATAACAACTTCGACGTACCGGCCATGACGGCGGCAGGCGTCACCGGCACCAATACCCCCGACGTGCTGACCGAGACCACGGCCGACTTCGGTTTCGCCCTGCTGATGGCCACCGCCCGGCGCATGGCGGAAGCCGAGCACTACCTGCGCGCCGGCCTGTGGAAGAACTGGAGCTACGACATGTTCGCCGGCGCCGAGGTGCATGGCAGCACCCTGGCCATCCTGGGCATGGGCCGCATCGGCCAGGCGATTGCGCGGCGCGGGGCGCTGGGCTTTGGCATGCGCGTGCTCTACCACAACCGCTCGCGCCTCGCGCCCGAGCTGGAGGCCGAATGCCGCGCCACCTACGTGGACAAGGACACCCTGCTGGCCGAGGCCGACCACCTGATGCTGGTGCTGCCGTACTCGGCCGACTCGCACCACGCCATCGGCGCGGCCGAACTCTCGCGCATGAAGCCCACGGCCACGCTCGTCAACATCGCGCGCGGCGGCATCGTCGATGACGCGGCGCTGGCGCAGGCCCTCAAGGACCGGCGCATCGCCGCGGCCGGGCTGGACGTGTTCGAGGGCGAGCCGGCCGTGCACCCGGGCCTGCTGCAAGTGCCCAACGTCGTGCTGACCCCGCACATCGCCAGCGCCACCGTGTCCACGCGGCTGGCCATGGCAAACCTGGCGGCGGACAATCTGCTCGCCTTCTTCGATGGGCGCGGCGCGCTCACGCCGGTAAACACGCCGCAGCGCTGAAATTTCATGAAAACCCGCTCAAACCCAGTACCGGCAAGGGCTTAGTGCTATTGAAAAAATAGTACAACCCACCTATGGAAACCTTTCTTGTACCCGCCTTGCTGCTGCTGGCCATCGGCCTGCTGCTGGTGCTGGTGCTGCGCCGGCAGCCCGCGCAGCTGCCGCCCGAGTGGCTGCAGCAGCTCAAGGCGCTGGAGACAGCGGTGCAGGCCACCCAGCTGGCGGTGGCGCGCAACGATGGCGCCTTGGCCGGCATGGACCAGCAGCTGCGCGGCTTCACCCAAGCCACGCAGGCGCTGCTGGACGAACGCCTGGCCCAGGGGCGCGCCGACGCCGCGGCCGCGCGTCGCGAACTGACCGAGGCGCTGGCGGCCTTTCGCACCGAACTGGCCCAGACCGCGCAGAGCCTGAACGACGGCAGCCACCGCTCGCGCGAGGCCATCGCCGAGAGCACGCAGCTGTTCGGCCAGCGCATCCAGGAGCGCTTCGACGCCCTGGGTCTGGCCACGCAGGGCACCTTCGACTCGCTCAAGGGCGACATCCACACGCAGCTGGCCGCCATGGCGCTGGCCCTCAAGGAGCAGCTGGCGGGCAACACGCGCCAGCTGGTCGAGCTGTCGGCCAGCAGCCAGCAGGGCGCCGAGGCGCTGCGCACGGCGCTCAACGAGCGCCTGGCGGCCATCCAGAGCGACAACGCCGCCAAGCTCGAGGAGATGCGCCGCACCGTCGACGAGAAGCTGCACGCCACGCTGGAGCAGCGCCTGGGCGAATCCTTCAAACTGGTGAGCGACCGCCTGGAGCAGGTGCACAAGGGCCTGGGTGAGATGCAGACCCTGGCCGGCAGCGTGGGCGACCTGAAGCGCGTCATGACCAACGTCAAGACGCGTGGCACCTGGGGCGAGATGCAGCTGGGCCTGATCATCGACAACGTGCTGACCCCCGAGCAATACGCGAAAAACGTCAAGACCATGCCCGGCAGCGAGGATCTGGTTGAGTTCGCCATCCGCCTGCCGGGCAGGAACGACGAGCACCCGGTGTGGCTGCCCATCGACTCCAAATACCCGGTCGAGCACTACCAGCGCCTGCAGGACGCGCACGACGCGGCCGACAAGGCGCTGATGCAGTCGGCCGGCAGTGCGTTCGAGATGTCCATCCGCGTGGAGGCGAAGAAAATCTCCGCCAAATACGTCTCGCCGCCGCACACCACCGACTTTGCCGTGCTGTATCTGCCCTCCGAGGGCCTGTTTGCCGAGGTCATGCGCCGCCCCGGCCTGGTCGAGGCGGTGCAGAACGATTGCCGCGTCGTGATCACCGGCCCGGCCAACCTGGCGGCCATGCTCAACAGCCTGCAGATGGGCTTCAAGACGCTGGCCATCGAGAAGCGCTCCTCCGAGGTCTGGGGAGTGCTGGGTCAGGTCAAGACGGAATTTGCCAAGTTCGGCGAGGTGGTCGAGGCCACGCGCAAGTCCATCGATGCGGCGGCCAAGCGGTTCGAGCAGGTGGGCGTGAGGACGCGCGCCATCCAGCGCAAGCTGCGCGACGTGCAGGAGCTGCCCGCGCCGGCCGAGCCGGCGGCCGGGCAGGTGCTGGCCTCCGCGCTGCTGGAGGCCGGGATCGACGCCGCCGAGGCCGAGACGGAGGCCGAGGACGCATGAGGCGGCGCGCCTGACGGCTACAGCTGGTAGAAGGCGCGGATCAGCTCCCAGGCCTCGGCCGGCTCGTCGGTGATGTGGAACAGCGACAGGTCGGCCGGCGAGATGGTGCCGTGCTCGAGCAGCACGTCGAAGTTGATGACCGAGCGCCAGAAGCGGCTGCCAAAGAGCACGATGGGCACGGGCCGCGCCTTGCCCGTCTGCACCAGGGTCAGCACCTCGAACAGTTCGTCGAGCGTGCCAAAGCCGCCTGGGAACACCACCAGCGCCTTGGCCCGCATCATGAAGTGCATCTTGCGCATGGCGAAGTAGTGGAACTTGAACGACAGCGCCGGCGTGATGTAGCGGTTGCCGCTCTGCTCGTGCGGCAGCGTGATGTTCAGACCCACGTTGGGCGCTCCCGCCTCCCAGGCGCCGCGGTTGGCGCCCTCCATGATGCCGGGGCCGCCCCCGGTGCACACGTACAGCCGCTCGGCCGGCGGGCGGGCCTCGCTGTACTCGGCCACCAGGCGCGCGAACTGGCGCGCCGCGTCGTAGTAGCGGGCGTTGCCCAGGGCGCGCTCGGCCAGGGCGATGCGCTCGGCGTCGCCGCTGGTGCGGGCGTCCTGCAGCTGCTGCTCGGCCACCTCGGGCGCCAGAAAGCGCGCGCTGCCATAGACCACGACGGTGCTCTCGATGCCCTGGGCGGTCTGCCCCAGGTCGGGCTTGAGCAGCTCCAGCTGGAAGCGGATGCCGCGGGTCTCGCGGCGCAGCATGAATTCGGGATCGGCAAAGGCCAGACGGTAGGCGTCGGCGTGCAGCGGGTTGCCCGAGACGGCGTAGTTGTGCAGCTCGGCCCAGGCATCGGCCAGGCGGCTGTCGCGCAGTTTGGTGGTGGCGTCCATGGTCAGGGTTTCGGTGTTTTTGTCGTTTCGTCCTTGCTGGAAAATGACTTTAAGCTATTTATTCGGTAGCAAGAAGCGGGCCGCCCCACAGCGCCGCACCGCTGGCCAGCCCGGCCCAGGCCAGCAGCAGCGAGCCGGCCAGGTGCAGGAGCGCCAGCAACAGCGCCGTGCCCACCCGGCCCTGCAGCAGCAGGCCGAGGACTTCGGCGGAGAAGGTGGAGAACGTGGTCAGCGCGCCCAGGAAGCCCGTCACCAGCAGTGCCCGCCACAACGGGTCGAGCTGGGGCTGGGCTTGCAGCAGGGCCAGGATCACGCCGATCAGGTAGCCACCGCCCAGGTTGGCGGCCAGCGTGCCCCAGGGCAGCAGCGCCCCCGGGCTGTTCAGCCACAGGGCCAGCCGCCAGCGCCCCAGGGCGCCCGCGCTGGCGCCAAGGCAGATGGCGAGGGCGTGCAGCATGGGGCGCGATTGTAGGAAAGGCCGCCCGGCCTTTCTTTGGCGGCCGGGGCGCGGGTGCGGGTTTTCGCTTCGCCCGGCGCGGCGCGGGCTGCCTAGAATCTGCTGCACTGCAACCAGAGGAACCCCGGTGAGCGACAACCAGACCCCCGAGCAAGACCAGAGCCCTGACGAGGCCCCGCGCCAGCGCGTCATCAAGAAATACCCCAACCGGCGCCTGTACGACACCTCGACCTCGACCTACATCACGCTGCCCGAGGTCAAGCAGCTGGTCATCGAGGGCGAGCCCGTCACCGTGCGCGACGCCAAGACGGGCGACGACCTCACGCGCAGCATCCTGCTGCAGATCATCCTGGAGGAGGAGGCCGGCGGCGCGCCCATGTTCAGCGAGGCGGCGCTGGCCAACATCATCCGCTTCTACGGCCACGCCATGCAGGGCTTCATGGGCGCGCAGCTGGAGAAAAGCGTGCAGATGTTCACCGAGTTCCAGGCCCGTCTGGCCGGGCAGACGCAGGGGCTGTCGCCCGAGAAGTGGGCGCAGCTCATGCAGCTGCACAACCCCGCCATGCAGTCCTGGATGGGCAGCTACGCCGAGCAGTCGCAAAAGGCGTTCGCGCAGATGAACGAGCAGATGCAGCGCCAGACCGAGCAGATGCTCGGCGCGTTCGGCATCAAGAAGCGCTGACGGGCAAAGACCCCAGTTTCCGCGCTCTGGGAAAATGCGGGGATGAGCGACGCACACGCCCCCACCCCCACCCTGAACCCTCCTACTGCCCCCGCGCAGGCGCCCAAGATCGGCTTCGTCAGCCTGGGCTGCCCGAAAAACCTCACCGACTCCGAACTCATCCTGACCCAGCTCTCGGCCGAGGGCTACCAGACCTCCAAGACCTTCGAGGGCGCGGACCTGGTCATCGTCAACACCTGCGGCTTCATCGACGACGCCGTGCGTGAGAGCCTGGACACCATTGGCGAGGCCCTGGCCGACAACGGCCGCGTCATCGTCACCGGCTGCCTGGGCGCCAAGGCCGGCAAGGAGGGCGGCACGCTGATCCAGGACGTGCACCCGAGCGTGCTGGCCGTCACCGGCCCGCACGCTGCGCAGGAGGTGATGGACGCGGTGCACCGCAATCTGCCCAAGCCCCACGACCCCTTCCTGGACCTGGTGCCGGGCGCTTTCGGCGAGGCCGGCATCAAGCTCACCCCGCGCCACTACGCCTACCTGAAGATCAGCGAGGGCTGCAACCACCGCTGTACCTTCTGCATCATCCCGTCCATGCGCGGCGACCTGGTCTCGCGGCCCATCGGCGACGTGCTGAAGGAGGCGAACGCGCTGTTCGCCGGCGGCGTGAAAGAGCTGCTGGTGGTCAGTCAGGACACCTCGGCCTACGGCGTGGACGTCAAATACCGCACGGGTTTCTGGGACGGCAAGCCGGTGCGCACGCGCCTGCTGGAGCTGGTGCAGGCGCTGGGCGAGCTGGCAAAGCCCCATGGCGCCTGGGTGCGGCTGCACTACGTCTATCCCTACCCGAGCGTGGACGACATCCTGCCGCTGATGAGGGAGGGCCTGGTGCTGCCCTACCTGGACGTGCCGCTGCAGCACAGCCACCCGGATGTCTTGAAGCGGATGAAGCGCCCGGCCAGTGGCGAGAAGAACCTGGAGCGCATCCAGCGCTGGCGCGAGCAATGCCCCGAGCTGGTCATCCGCAGCACCTTCATCGCCGGCTTCCCCGGCGAGACGGAGGAAGAATTCCAGCACCTGCTGGATTTCGTGCGCGAGGCGCAAATCGACCGCGCCGGCTGCTTTGCCTACAGCGACGTGCCGGGCGCCACGGCCAACGCGCTGCCCGGCATGCTGCCGATCGAGCTGCGCGAGGAGCGCCGCGCGCGCTTCATGGCCGTGGCCGAGGAGGTCTCCACCACGCGTCTGCAGCAACGCGTGGGCTCGACCATGCAGGTGCTGGTGGACAAGGCAGTGAGCCTGGGCAAGAAGGGTGGCGTGGGCCGCAGCTATGCCGATGCACCCGAGATCGACGGCGTGGTGCATCTGCAGCCGGTGGAAAAAGCCAGCAAGACCTACAAGAGCGGCGAGTTCGTGCGCGCGCGCATCGTGGGCACGCAGGGGCACGACCTGGTGGGCGTGCCGATCTGAGGATCTCTTTCTCCCTCCCCTCTGGGGGAGGGCAGGGGCGGGGGTCAGCGACGGTTGGATACCTGGCCACGGGGCCCACCGCCAGCCGGCCCCCATCCCCACCTTCCCCCAGAGGGGGAAGGAGTGAAAACCAGCGGGCCGGGGCAGGCGAAAAAAAGGCTTCCCAAGGGAAGCCTTCTTTGCCGGTGGCGCCGACGCTCAGACGCGCTTGCGGTATTCGCCCGTGCGGGTGTCGATCTCGATCTTGTCGCCCTGCGAGACGAACAGCGGCACCGGTACCTCGAAGCCGGTGGCGATCTTGGCGGGCTTCAGGACCTTGCCCGAGGTGTCGCCCTTGACGGCCGGCTCGGTCCAGGTGATCTCGCGCTCGACGCTGGTGGGCAGCTCGACGGAGATCGCCTTGCCGTCGTAGAACACCACTTCGGCGGTCATGCCGTCTTCCAGGAAGCTGATGGCGTCGCCCATGTTGCCGGCCTCGACCTCGTACTGGTTGTATTCGGTGTCCATCCAGACGTACATCGGGTCGGCGAAGTAGGAGTAGGTGCACTCCTTCTTGTCCAGCACGACGTTGTCGATCTTGTCGTCGGCCTTGAAGACGACTTCGGTGCCCATGCTGTTGAGCAGGCCCTTGAGTTTCATGCGCACGGTGGCGGCGCCGCGGCCGCCGCGGGCGTATTCGGTACGCAGGACGATCATGGGGTCCTTGCCCTGCATGATGACGTTGCCGGCGCGGATTTCTTGAGCGAGTTTCATGGCTTGCCTGAAGGTGAAGAGGTGGGCCGCTGCAGCACGGGGCAGGCGGCAAAAAGCGCCTGGAGATACGCGGAAGCAACAAAGTGCGGGGCCGGTATGGCGCAAAGCCGGCGATTTTAGCTTTTTTGCCGGGCAAACCCCAGTAGCTGGGTCAACAAATCGGGCTCATCCAGCAGACGTGCGCGCGCCGCCGTGCAGCATGCGGCCCATTCCCGCAGCAGTCCGGCCCCCAGCGGCGGCAGCGGCTGCGCCGCGCCGGGCAGGCCGTTCCAGCCCAGGTGCCACTGCCGCAGCGAGGCGGGCGCCCCCAGCCAGTCGAGGAAGGCGTGCAGCTTGGCGTGGTGCGCGTCGTCGTGCTGCGGGTAGATCTGCCAGACAAAGGGCCGGCCCGCCCACAGCGCGCGCACCAGCGAATCCTCGCCGCGCACGAAGTTCAGGTCGCAGGCCCACAGCAGCTCGTCGAATCCGCGCTGGGCGCAGGGCGGTAGGTATGAAATTGATAGCTGAAGGCCATTATTTGACGCCGTCTGGGCGCATGTTTCACTCAAAACCTGCGCCGGCGCAACCGCTGATGAAGCGCGACCCGCTCCCTCTCCCCTGCGGGGGAGGAGGAGCAAGGCAGCGGCCAGCGCCGCCGCCGCGCGGCCGGGCGTGACGAGCAGGTGCGCCGCCGGCTGTGCCTGTAATTGCGCAAGGAGGTCGGGCAGCGCCGGTGGCTCGTAGCAAAACAGGCTGACGGCCAGGGCGTCCCGGGCGACGCCGTGCTGCCGGCGCCAGGCAGCGCGGTCGAACGCCGCCTGGCGCGCGGGCAGGTCGCGCTCGCGCAGCAGGCCGCCCGTGCGCGGCGTGAAGCCGGGGTAGAAGAACCAGCGCGTCAACCCGGCCGCCGGGCCGCTGGCCAGCGGCGAGGGCAGGCCGTGGCAGCGCTCGACATAGCCTTCGGCCGACAGGTACTCCAGGTTGAGCCACAGCGGCGCGCGTGCTCGCTCGCGCGCGGCCTGCGCGATGGCGGCGACAAACGGCGCGGGAATCTCGCAGCCGAAAGCCTCCACGACTACGTCGCCCGGCCCGTCCGCCGGCGCCCCGGCCGTGGGCCAGGGCAGCACGCGCACGCCGGCGGCGCCGCCGGGCGCCATCCAGGCCAGGGCGCTGGCGTCGTCCGTCCACAGCCGCACCTGCTGGCCGCGCGCTGCCAGTTCGGCCGCCAGGCGCCAGCACACGCCGATGTCGCCAAAGTTGTCGATGACCTGGCAGAAGATGTCCCAGCGCAGCCCGGGCAGCGGATGCGACGGGGAGGGGGCGGGGACGGGGGCGGGGCTGGCCATGGCGGGCGATTATCGGCAGCGCACGGGCGTGGCAAGATGCCGCGCGCACGACGGCCAGCGGGCCGATGCCGCAAGGGCCCGGCGAGGGCGCTGCGTCTTTCTGCAACCCCGGGCGCCGCCGACCCCACGGGCCAGCGCCCCCATCCGTGATGAAAGGCTTTCGATGACCGAGCAGGCACTGACGCAGCAACCTTTCGCCAGCCCCGCCGCGCCCCAGGCCCTGGCGGGCGTGCGCGTGGTGGAGATGGGCCAGCTCATCGCCGGCCCGTTCTGCGGCAAGACGCTGGGCGACTTCGGTGCCGACATCCTCAAGATCGAGGCCCCGGGCGAGGGCGACCCGCTACGCAAGTGGCGCCTGCTGCAGGATGGCACCTCGGTGTGGTGGCAGGTGCAGTCGCGCAACAAGCAGTCGCTGGCGCTGGACTTGCGCTGCGTCGAGGGGCAGGACATCGCCCGGCGCCTGATCGCCGAGGCCGACGTGCTGATCGAGAACTTCCGCCCCGGCACGCTGGAGGGCTGGGACATGGCGCCCGAGCAGCTGCACGCCCTCAACCCCGGCCTGATCATCCTGCGCATTTCGGGCTACGGGCAGACCGGGCCCTACCGCGACCTGCCGGGCTTTGGCGTGGTGGGCGAGGCCATGGGCGGCCTGCGCCACCTGACGGCCGAGCCCGGGCGCGTGCCGGTGCGCGTGGGCGTGTCCATCGGCGACACGCTGGCGGCGCTGCATGGGGCCATCGGCGTGCTGCTGGCGCTCTACCACCGCAAGGCGCATGGCGGGCCGGGGCAGGTCATCGACGTGGCCCTGCACGAGGCAGTCTTCAACTGCATGGAGAGCCTGATCCCCGAATACAGCGCCTTTGGCGCCGTGCGCGAGCCGGCCGGCAGCGCCCTGCCGGGCATCGCGCCGAGCAATGCCTACCCCTGCCAGGACGGCTGGGTGCTGGTTGCCGGCAACGGCGACAGCATCTTCAAGCGACTGATGACGACCATCGGCCGGGCCGACCTGGCCGCCGACCCGCAGCTGGCGGGCAACGCTGGCCGCGTGGCGCGCGTGGCCGAGATCGACGCCGCCATCGCGCAGTGGACCGGGGCGCGCCGGGTGGCCGAGGTGGTCGAGGCGCTGGCCGCGGCGCGCGTACCGGCGGGCAAGGTCTATACCGCGCGCGACATCGCCGAAGACCCGCACTACCGCGCGCGCGACATGCTGCTCGCCCAGCGCACGCGGGACGGCCACGAACTGCTGGTGCCGGGCATCGTGCCGAAGCTGTCGGCCACGCCCGGGCGCATCCGCACGAGCGCCCCGCGCCTGGGCGAGGACACCGACGCCGTGCTGGCCGAGGCGGGCCTGACCCCCGGGCAGATCGCACTGCTGCGCGAGCGGGGCGTCGTGCAGTGACGCCGCGCCAGGGGCCGCGGCGGCCGGGCGCATGGCAGGCAAAGCCATGGGAGTGAAAAAGGCCTTTTGCCCTTGCCAGACAAGGGCCTGCAGCTATCGATCTTGAGTGGCGGCGGCTGGCGCCACAATAGCGCCATGTCCGCAACGCACCCCGACGAACTGCTGGCCCAGGTGGCGGCGCTGCCGCCCCTGCCGGGCGTCTACCGCTACTTCGACGCGCAGGGCACGCTCCTGTACGTGGGCAAGGCGCGCAACCTGAAAAAGCGCGTCTCCAGCTACTTCACCAAGCAGCACGGCGGCACGCGCATCGGCCACATGGTGGGCAAGATCGTGCAGCTGCAGACCACGGTGGTGCGCTCCGAGGCCGAGGCGCTGCTGCTGGAAAATAACCTCATCAAGTCGCTGAACCCCAAATACAACATCCTGTTTCGCGACGACAAGAGCTACCCCTACCTGAAAATCACCGGGGTGGCGGCCCGGGACGGCACGGGCGACGCGCCCGGCCAGCGCTTTCCGCGTATCGCCTACTACCGCGGCAGCACCGACAAGCGCCACCGCTACTTCGGCCCCTACCCGGGCGCCTGGGCGGTCAAGGAGACCATCCAGCTGCTGCAAAAAGTCTTTCGCCTGCGCACCTGCGAGGACACGGTCTTCGCCAACCGCACCCGGCCCTGCCTGCTCTACCAGATCAAGCGCTGCACGGCGCCGTGCGTGGCGCTGATCTCGCCCGAGGCCTACGCTGGCGACGTGGCCAGCGCCGAGGCGCTGCTGCGCGGCGAGACGCAGGAGCTTTTGCAGGTGCTGGAGCAGCGCATGCTGGCGCACGCCGAGCAGCTCGAGTTCGAGCAGGCGGCCGAGGTGCGCAACCAGATCACGGCGCTGTCGCGCGTGCTGCACCAGCAGGCCATCGAGACGGTGAGCGACAAGGACGTGGACATCCTGGCCGTGCGCGTGCAGGGCGGGCGCGCCTGCGTCAACCTGGCCATGGTGCGCGGCGGGCGGCACCTGGGCGACCGCGCCCACTTCCCGGTGCACGTGGAGGACGCGACCGGCATCTGGCACGCCGAAGACGAGGCCGCCGCCGGCGCCGAGCCCAACGTGGCCGCGCAGGTGCTGGAGGCCTTCATCGCCCAGCACTACCTGGGCGTGCCGGTGCCGCCCACGCTGATCGTCAGCGAGCCCGTCAACCCCGAACTGATGGCCGCGCTGTCGCAGCAAAGCGGCGTGCGCGTGACTGCCGTGCACCAGCCGCGCGAGCAGCGCCGCGCCTGGCTGGACATGGCGCAGCAGAACGCCGAGCTGCAGCTGGCGCGCCTGCTGGCCGAGGAGGGCTCGCAGCAGGCGCGCACCCGCGCGCTGGCCGAGGTGCTGGACCTGGACACCGAGAACCTCGAGCAGATCACCATCGAGTGCTTCGACATCTCGCACACGGCGGGCGAGGCCACGCAGGCCTCGTGCGTGGTCTTTCACCACCACCGAATGCAAAACGGCGAATACCGCCGCTTCAAGATCGAGGGCATCACCCCGGGCGACGACTACGCCGCCATGCGCCAGGTGCTCACGCGCCGCTACACGCCCGTGGCCGAGGCGCAGCGCGAGGCCGGCGGCGCCGAGCCGCCCAACCACCGCGCCCGCTTGCCCGACGTGGTGCTGGTCGATGGCGGCAAGGGCCAAGTCGGCATGGCGCGCGAGGTCTTTGCCGAACTGGGGCTGGACATCGCGCGCATCGTCGGCGTGGAGAAGGGCGAGGGGCGCAAGGTGGGCCTCGAAGAGCTGGTCTTTGCCGACGGCCGGCCCAAGATCTTCCTCGGGCGCGACTCGGCGGCGCTGATGCTGGTCGCGCAGATCCGCGACGAGGCGCACCGCTTCGCCATCACCGGCATGCGCGCGGCGCGCGCCCGCGTGCGCGTGGCCAGCCGCCTGGAGGACATCCCGGGCGTGGGCCCCAAGCGCCGCGCACGGCTGCTGCAGCGCTTTGGCGGCGTGCGCGGCGTGCAGGACGCGAGCGTGCAGGACCTGATGACTGTCGAGGGCATCTCGCAGACCCTGGCCGAGGAAATCTACCGCGCGCTGCGCTGAAAAAGCGCCGAAAGCCCCATGCCACAATCGCGCCCCATGTTTTTCACCATCCCCACCGTCATGACCTGGACGCGCATCGTCGCGATACCGCTGATCGTGGGGGTGTTCTACGCGCCGCTGGCCCCCGAGACGCGCAACCTGGTCGCCACGGTGATGTTCATGGTGTTCGCCGCCACCGACTGGCTCGACGGCTTCCTGGCGCGCAAGCTCAACCAGACCTCGGCCTTCGGCGCCTTCCTCGACCCGGTGGCCGACAAGTTCCTGGTCTGCGCCTCGCTCCTGGTGCTGGTGCACCTGCAGCGCGCCGACGTGTTCGTCGCCCTCATCATCATCGGCCGCGAGATCGCCATCAGCGCGCTGCGCGAGTGGATGGCGCAGATCGGCGCGGCCAAGAGCGTGGCCGTGCACATGCTGGGTAAGCTCAAGACCACGGTGCAGATGGTGGCCATCCCCTTCCTGCTCTACGACGGGCGCCTGTTCGGGCGCATCGACACGGGGGTGTGGGGCACCTGGCTGATCTGGCTGGCGGCGGTGCTGACCGTCTGGTCCATGGTGTATTACCTGCAAAAGGCCCTGCCCGAGATCCGCGCGCGCGTGACGCGCTAGGGGCCTGTCAATCGGGGATCGGCCCAGGGGCCCCTCCAGCCCGGCGCGCCCTGCAGTTGCGGCTAGAATTCGCCGCTGCGCCAGCGCCAGGGCGCGCTCCCGCCCGGGGCGCACGCCAGCGGCGATGTGCACGCCAACCACCGTTTCCGCGAGAGGCCCCGTTGTGAATAAGACCGAACTGATTGAGCACATCGCCAACAACGCCGACATCTCCAAGGCCGCCGCCACGCGCGCCCTGGAATCGACCATCGACGCTGTCAAGAAGACGCTCAAGAAGGGGGGCACGGTGTCTCTGGTGGGCTTCGGCACCTTCAGCGTCGGCCGGCGCGCAGCCCGCACGGGCCGCAACCCGCGCACCGGCGACACCATCAAGATCAAGGCCGCCAAGGTGCCCAAGTTTCGCCCCGGCAAGGCCCTGAAGGACGCCCTGAACTGAGCCGGGCGGCAGACAGGAAGATCGATTCGAGGGGGTGCTTAGCTCAGTTGGTAGAGCGGCTCCTTTACACGGAGTAGGTCGGCGGTTCGAGACCGTCAGCACCCACCACCCTTCCCCTGGAAGATTCCCCCTGGAAGAAAAAAGGACCTGGAGCGATCCAGGTCCTTTTTTTTGGCGTGCCCCGCTCTTCAGAACGGCAGGCCGACGTAGTTCTCCGCCAGGCAGCCCAGGGCGTTGTCCGAGGAGAACAGGTATTCGAGCTCCGTCGTCTGCAGCTTCTGGTCGTAGGCCAGGCTGTCGGGGTAGGTGTGCAGCATGTTGGTCATCCACCAGGAGAAGCGCTGCGCCTTCCAGACGCGCGCCAGGGCCTTGGCGGAGTAGTTCTCCAGGCCCGAATCGTCGCCCTGCTGGTAGTGCGCCACCAGGGCGTGGTAGAGGTAGTGGATGTCCGAGGCGGCGCTGTTGAGGCCGCGCGCGCCGGTGGGCGGCACGATGTGCGCGGCGTCGCCGGCCAGGAACAGGTTGCCGTAGCGCATGGGCTCGGCCACGAAGGAGCGCAGCGGGGCGATGGATTTTTCGATCGACGGCCCGGTGACCAGGCGCTCGGCCACCTCGGCGGGCAGGCGGCGCTTGAGCTCGTCCCAGAACTGCTCGTCCGACCAGTCCTCCACCGCATCGGTCAGCGGCACCTGGATGTAGTAGCGGCTGAGCACCTGCGAGCGCAGCGAGCACAGGGCAAAGCCGCGCTCGTGGCGCGCGTAGATCAGCTCGGGCGAGACCGGCTTGGTGCGCGAGAGCACGCCCAGCCAGCCGAAGGGATAGACCTTCTCGTACTCCTTGAGCACGTCGCGCGGAATGGATTTGCGGCTCACGCCGTGAAAGCCGTCGGCGCCGATGACGAAGTCGCAGTCGATGCGCACGATGTCGTCGCCCTGGCGGTAGGTCACATGCGGGGCGGGCGAGGTGAGGTCGTGCAGCTGCACGTCCTCGACGTTGTGGATGACGGTGCCGCCCATCCGGTCGCGCGCCTCGTAGAGGTCGCGCGTGATCTCGGTCTGGCCATAGACCAGCACCGAGCTGCCGCCGCTGTACTTGTGCAAATCGACCCGGTGCTGCCGGCCTGCGTGGGCGATGATGAAGCCGTCGTGGATCTCGCCCTCGCGGTCCATGCGTTCGCCGCAGCGCGCCTCGCGCATGAGCTCGGCAAAGCCGTGTTCGAGCACGCCGGCGCGGATGCGGCTGAGCACGTACTCGCGACTCTGGCGCTCCAGCACCACGTTGTCTATGCCTTTCAGGTGCAGAAGCTGGGACAGCAGCAGGCCCGAGGGGCCGCCGCCGATGATGCAGACGCTGGTTTTCATGGGGATGTCGTCTCCGGTATTGAACGGGCCCGAGGATAGGAGGCCGCGGGGTCTGCGGCCATGCCGCAATCCGTCAAACACTTGTACGATTCGAACATGCACTCCGCCCCCGGCATCCTGCTCGTCCAAGGGCTTTTTGGCGAATCCACCCATCTGCCCGACGTGGTGCACTGCGAGACCATCGCGGTGCGCTCGTCGCTGCACGACTGGGAGCTGGCGCCGCATCGCCACGGCCGCCTGCACCAGGTGGTGCTGGTGCTGCGCGGCAGCGGCATGGCGCAGCTGGAGGGGCGCCACGTGCCGTTCGGCGACGACGCCGTGATCAACGTGCCCCCCGGGGCCGCGCATGCCTTTCGCTTCGCCCCGGGCACCGAGGGCTTCGTGGTGACGCTGGCCGACGAGATCCTCGACCTGATCCTGGCCGGCGCGGGCGACGTGCGCCACCTGCTGGCGCAGCCCGAGGTGTGCGCGGCGCACCCCGACATGGCGGCCATCGCGCAGGGCATCTGGAGCGAGTTCAATGGCCTGGGCGGGGCGCGCGCACTGGTGCTGCGCGGGCTGTGCGCGACGCTGCTGGGGCTGTGCGCGCGGCAGTTGGCAAGCCAGGGCGCGGGGGGGGCAGCCCAGCGCGACGGGGCAGGGCTGCTGCAACGCTTCGAGGCGCTGCTGGAGGAGCGCTTCCTGGCGCACTGGGGCGTGGCCGACTACGCGCGGGCGCTGTCGATCTCGCCCACCCACCTCAGCCGCGTGGTGCGTGCGGCCTATGGTATGCCGGCCTCGCAGCGCATCAGCGCCCGGCTGGTGCGCGAGGCGCGCCGGCGCCTGGCCTATACCGACCTGCGCGTTGCCACCATCGCCTATGACCTGGGCTTTGCCGACCCCGCGCACTTCAGCCGCGTCTTCGCAAGTGCCACGGGGGTGTCGCCACGGGCCTTCCGGCAACGCCTGGAGCAGCCGCGGGACGGGGCGGGCGCTGCTCCGTGACCCGGGCCGGAATTTGGGTCAAATCGGCCTGAAACCGTTGACAGTCAACGACATTAAGCTACTTAATGAATAGCAACCTGGGTTTGATCGGGCCGCCGGCTAGGCGAATATCCACAGCGCCACCAGCGAGATGCTCGGAAACAGCACCAGCAGGCCGATGCGCACGATGTCCGAGACCAGGAAGGGCAGCACGCCGCGGAAGATGGTGGCCATGGGCACGTTCTTGGCCACGCCGTGGATGATGTAGACGTTCATCCCCACGGGCGGGGTGATCAGTCCGACCTCCATGACCACCAGGGCCACCATGCCGAACCAGATGGCCTTCTCCTCGACGCCCAGGCCCCAGTAGTCGAGCCCCAGCACGATGGGCAGGAAGATGGGCACGGTCAGCAGGATCATGGACAGGCTGTCCATCACGCAGCCCAGCAGCAGGTAGATGACGATGATCGCCAGCAGCACGGTGAACGGCGCAAAGCCCATGCTCTGCACCCAGGTGGCGGCTTCGGCCGGCAGCTGCGACAGCGACATGAAGGAGTTGAGCATGTCCGCGCCCAGCAGGATCAGGAACATCATCCCCGTGCCCACCGTCGTGCCGTAGAGGCACTGCAGAAAGCCCTCGCCCTTGAGCCCGCCCGAGCGCCAGGCGGCGATTCCCGTGGCCAGCACGCCCACGGCGGCGGCTTCGGTCGGGGTGAACAGGCCGCCATAGATGCCGCCGATCACCACCAGGAAGATGAGCAGCACCGGCCAGGTCTCCAGCACCGTGCGCAGGCGCTCGGCCCAGCTGTGGCGCGGCGAGCCGGGGCCGCCGGCCAGCGGGTCCAGGCGGCAGACCACGCCGATCACCACCATGTAGCCCACCGCCGCCAGGATGCCCGGCAGGAAGGCGGCCAGGAACAGCTTGGCGATGTTCTGTTCGGCCAGGATGGCGTAGATCACCAGCGGCACCGAGGGCGGTATCAGGATGCCCAGCGTGCCCCCGGCCGCGAGCGAGCCGGTGGCCAGGCCCGGCTTGTACTGGTGGCGCTCCAGTTCGGGCAGCACCACGTGCGACATGGTGGCTGCCGTGGCCAGCGACGAGCCGCAGATGGCGCCGAAACCCGCGCACGCGGCCACGCCGGCCATGGCCATGCCGCCCCGCCAGTGCCCGATGAAGGAGTTGCCCGCGTTGAACAGCGCGCGCGACAGCCCGCCCTGGGTGGCGAACTGCCCCATCAGCAGGAACAGCGGCACCACCGACAGGTCATAGAGGGAGAAGCGCCCGTAGGGCGCGTTCTTCAGGTAAGCCAGCAGGGGGTCCAGGCCCGAGACCCAGACATAGCCGATGGCCCCGGTGAGGAACATGGCGATGCCGATCTGCACGCGCAGGGCCAGCATGCCCATCATCACCACGCCCATGGTCAGGCCGATCATGCTGCTGCTCATGGCGCGCTCCCTTCGTGCCAGTGCAGGCGCATGGTGTGCAGCGCCGTGATGCCCAGCAGCACCAGGGCCGGCACCACCGGGACGTAGCCCCACCAGACGGGAATGGAGATCACCATGGAGGTCTCGCCGAATTCGCGCGCCTCCAGCATGCCGTCCCAGACGCGCCAGGCCAGCAGGAAGGCGGTGCCCGCCAGCAGCAGTGCCGCCACGGCATCGAGCACGCGCTTGAGGCCCGCCGAGGCCCAGAGCGTGAAGAAGTCCACGAACACGTGGCCCTTCTTGAGCTGGCAGTAGGGCAGGCACATGGCGACCCCCATGGCCGAGAGCACCTGCACCAGCTCATAGTCGCCCGGCACGGGGGTGCCGAAGAGGGCGCGGCCGAGCACGCTGGCCACCGACATGAGGGATTCGATGCAGAACATCACCCCGGCGAGCACTGCCATGGCGGCGCAGCTCCATTCGATGGCCCTGCCCACCGGTCCCCGGGCGGGGGCCGGGGGTTGTCGTTCTTCGTTCTGTGCCTGCGTCATCGGCGGCGGCTCCTGTGGCTCGTGCATGGGTGGCTGCCCGGCCGCACCGTGATGGGTGCGGGCGGGCAGCAGCCGGTCTTATTTGGAGTATTTCTCCACCAGGGCGCGCGCGTCGTCGAGCAGCTTCTGCCCATCGACGCCCTTGGCCGAGACCTCCTTGACCCACTCGGCGGCGACCGGCTGGGACGCGGCCTGCCACTTGGCCACCTCGGCCGGGGACAGGGTGTTGACCGTGTTGCCACGGGCCAGGGCGGCTTCGCGGCCGGCGGCGTCGGCCTCCCTGAACTGGGCGGACACCCAGGCCGAGGTCTCGCGGCCGCTGTTGTTGTCGATGACCTTCTTGAGGTCCGTCGGCAGGCTGTCGTACTTCTTCTGGTTCATCACAAACACCATGGTGGCGGTGGTCAGCGTGTGCTGCTCGCCCGCCTGCAGGTGGTAGCGCGTGAGCTCATGGGTCTTGGTGGCGGGCACCACCTCCCAGGGGACCAGCGCGCCTTCGATCACTCCCTTGGACAGGCTCTCGGCCATCTGCGGCACGGGCATGCCCACTGGCGTGGCGCCCAGCGAGGTCAGCAGCTTGTTGCCCAGGCGCGAGGGCGCGCGCACCTTCAGGCCCTTCAGGTCGGCCAGCGTCTTGACCTCCTTGTCACGGAAGTGCAGCACGTTGGGGCCGTTGACCCAGACGGCGATGGGCTTGAGGCCGGCAAACTCCTTCATGGAATGCGCCTGCACGAAGTCCCAGATGGCGCGCGAGGAGGCCTCGTGCGTGGTGGTGATGAAGGGCAGCTCGAAGACCTCGGACGTCGGGAAGCGCCCGGGCGTGTAGCCGGGCAGCGTCCAGACAATGTCGGCCACGCCGTCGCGCGCCTGGGTGAGCAGGTGCGGCGGAGTGCCGCCCAGGCTCATGGCCGGGTAGATCTGGCACTTCATGCGGCCCTGCGACTGCTCGGCGATCTTGTCGCACCAGGGCGAGATGAACTTGGTGTGGGCCGGCGAGACCGGGGGCAGGAAGTGGGCGACCTTCAAGGTCACTTCCTGGGCCTGCGCTGCCAGCGGCAGCACCAGCGCGGCCATCAGGCCGCAAGCGAAGTCACGCAGTTTCATGGTGGGGTCTTTCGGTAGGGCGGGTGGATGGGATCGTTCGGAGCCGGCGGCGCGCCGTCTCACTGCAGCTGCTGCTCCAGATCGTGCAGCACCTGGTAGCAGGGCAGGACCTGGGCGACGCTGGCATTGGGCTCGCGCCCTTCGCGGATGGCGGCGAAGAACTCGCGGTCCTGCAGCTCGATGCCGTTCATGGACACGTCGACCTGCGAGACATCGATCTTTTCCTCGCGGCCATTGACCAGGTCGTCGTAGCGCGCGATGTAGGTGCCGGTGTCGCCGATGTAGCGGAAGAACGTGCCCAGCGGGCCGTCGTTGTTGAAGGACAGGGACAGCGTGCACAGGGCGCCATTGGCTGCCTTGAGCTGGATGCTCATGTCCATGGCGATGCCCAGCTCCGGGTGGATGGGGCCCTGGATGGCGTTGGCCTGCACGATGGGGCTGCCTGCCTGGTAGGCGAACAGGTCCACCGTGTGCGCGGCGTGGTGCCACAGCAGGTGGTCGGTCCAGCTGCGCGGCTGGCCGAGCGCGTTGGTGTTGGTGCGGCGAAAGAAATACGTCTGCACGTCCATCTGCTGCAGGTGCAGTTCGCCGGCGGCGATCCGGCGGTGCACCCACTGGTGGCTGGGGTTGAAGCGCCGCGTGTGGCCGCACATGGCCACCAGGCCGGTCTCGCGCTGCAGCTGCACCACGGCCTGGGCATCGCGCAGGTTGTCGGCCAGCGGAATCTCCACCTGCACGTGCTTGCCCGCGCGCAGGCACTGCATGGCCTGGGCGGCGTGCATCTGCGTGGGCGTGCACAGGATGACGGCGTCCACCTCGGGCAGCGCCAGGCTCTCGGCCAGGTCGGTCGTGACGTGGGCGATGCCGTATTTGCTGGCCACCTCCCGGGTGGGCTCCAGGCGCCGGCCCACGAGCGAGACGACCTCGACCCCGTCGATGTTGCGGATGCCGTCCAGGTGCTTGATGCCGAAGGCACCGGCGCCGGCCAGCGCGACTTTGATGGTTTGCGTCATGTCTGCGGGTTCTCCAGGATCAGGTGGCCAACGGCCGTGTTGGATGCGGGGACGTGGAAGAAGCGGTGCGCCACGCGAGGGGCCGGCCCGCCCGCCACGTCGGCCATGGCGCCGCGCGCGATCAGCCACATGACCAGCTCGATGCCCTCGCTGCCGGCCTCGCGCACGTACTCGATGTGCGGCATGGCGGACAGCTCCTTCGGGTCGGCGATCAGGCGATCCAGGAAGCGGTTGTCCCACTCGGCGTTGATCAGGCCGGCGCGCGGGCCCTGCAGCTGGTGGCTCATGCCGCCCGTGCCCCAGATCTGCACCTTGAGCGGCTCGTCGTAGCTCTCGATGGCGCGGCGGATGGCCTGGCCGAGCGCAAAGCAGCGCGCGCCCGAGGGCACGGGGTACTGCACCACGTTGACGTGGAAGGGGATGACCAGGCAGGGCCACTCGGCGGGCGAGCCGAACATCAGGTTCATGGGCACGGTCAGGCCGTGGTCCACCTTCAGCTCGTTGACGATGGTCAGGTCGAAGTCCTGCTGGATGACCGACTGTGCGATGTGCGCGGCCAGCCGCGGGTGGCCCTTGACCTTGGGCACGGGGCGCGGGCCGTAGCCCTCGTCGGCGGGCTCGAACTCGGCGGCCGTGCCGATGGCGAAGGTGGGGATGACGCTCAGGTCGAAGTTGGTCGCGTGGTCGTTGTAGACCAGGAAGACCACGTCCGGCAGGTTCTCGCGCATCCACTCCTTGCTGTATTCGAAGCCCTGGAACATGGGCGCCCAGTAGGGCTCGGTGGTCTTGCCATGGTCGATGGCCGCGCCGATGGCCGGCACGTGCGAGGAGAACACCGAGGCGGTGATGCGGGCCTGGCCGGTGGCGCCGGCCTGTGCCTCACTGTGCGCGTGCTCGACGGCCTCGGCCAGCTGCTGCTGCGCCTGCTCCTCCCAGGCGTTCCAGGCGTCCGAGCGCGCCATGGGGCCCTGGGCGTCGCCGCCTTCGCCCAGGAAGCGGTTGCCGTCGGCCCTGCGCCCGCCGCCGACCATCATGTCGCGGTACTGCTGCTCGCTCATGCCGGTCATGGAGCCGGCCATCTGCTGGAACGACAGCCCGTCGGTGGCGCCGATCTTGGCCAGGAAGTAGATGTTGCCGCCGGTGCGCATGCACCAGTTCAGATCGCGCGCCAGCACGGCCTGCTTCTGCTCCTCGGTCATGGGCCATTCGTCGAGGTAGGCGCGCTCGTCCTGCTTGAAGCGGGCGCGGTTCTCGGCTTGCATCAGGCTCATGCAGAACTGGTTGAGCCAGTAGCCCTTGCGGCTTTGATCGGCATCGAAGATGGTCGTGCCGGGGATGTCCAGATAGGGTTTGTCCAGTGCCATGGTTCTCTCTCTCTTTCCTTGCGGGTCTCCTGAGGGGCGCGGGGCGGGGGCCGCCGCGCTCGGGCGCTCAGGCCTCTTCGGGCCAGTACAGGCGCATGGGGTTGGCCACCAGCAGCCGGTGCTGCAGCTCGGGCGTGGGCGCGATGTGGGGGATGAAGTCCACCAGCAGGCCGTCGTCGGGCATGTGGCCCTTGAGGTTGGGGTGGGGCCAGTCCGTGCCCCAGAGCACGCGGTCGGGGAACTCGTCGATCACGCGGCGCGCGAACGGCACCACGTCGCGGTAGGCATGCTGTTCGCCATGCAGCGCGGGCGGGCCCGACAAGCTCAGGCGCTCCGGGCAGGACACCTTGCTCCACACGTTGGGATGCTGGCGCATGAATTGCAGGAACAGCGAGAACTCGGGGCCATCGACCGGCTGGCTGACGTCAGGACGGCCCATGTGGTCCACCACCACGGTCGTGGGCAGGGCGGTGAAGAAGTCCCACAGCTCGGGTAGGTCGGCGGCCTCGAAATAGATCACCACGTGCCAGCCCAGGGTGGCCACGCGCGCGGCGATCTCCATCAGCTCGTCCTTGGGCGTGAAGTCCACCAGGCGCTTGACGAAGTTGAAGCGCACGCCGCGCACGCCGGCGGCGTGCAGCTGCTGCAGCTCCTCGTCGGTGATGCTGCGCCGCACGGTGGCAACGCCGCGCGCCCGCCCGCCGCTGGCCTGGCAGGCATCGACCAGGGCGCGGTTGTCGGCGCCGTGGCAGGTGGCCTGCACGATGACGTTGCGGGCAAAGCCCAGGCGGTCGCGCAGGGCGAACAGCTGCTCCTTGCCCGCGTCGCAGGGCGTGTACTTGCGCTCGGGAGCGAAGGGGAACTCGGCGCCCGGGCCGAAGACGTGGCAGTGCGCGTCTACGGCACCCTCGGGCACGCGGAAGCGCGGCTTGCTGGGCCGCGGGTGCCAGTCCAGCCAGCCGGGGGTTTTCTCGAAGGGGGTCATGCTCGATCTCGTGCGTTGAGGGATTGCAGCAGCCGGTCGGCCTCGCTGCGCCAGTCGTTGCTGCGGGCAAAGCCGGCCGCGTCGCGCGCGCCGAACGTGCCGCCGTCCGCCAGGTCGGCCATCCAGGCCTGGCGCTCGGCCGTGCCCTGGGCGGAGAACGCCGGCAGGCCGGCCTCGCGCACGGTGTTGGCCGACTCCTGCATCTCCTCGCTGCGCCGGCGGCCGTGCTCGATCACGCGCTGGAAGAAGTAGCTGCCCTGGCGCTCCCAGTCGATGCCGGGAAAGGTCTCCTGCAGCGAGGCGATTACGGCGTCCTCGACGCCGTAGTGGCGCGCGGCGGTGAAGCTCTCGATGACCATGGCCTCCAGGCCCTTGATCATGACGCTGCGGCACATCTTGGTGGCCGAGGCCACGCCCAGGCGCTCGCTGGCCACCCGCGGAGCAAACCCCAGCGCGCCGAGGGGCTGGGCCAGCGCGGCGGCGAAGGCGCCGCCCAGCAGCAGCGGCACCCGGCTGCGGTAGGGCGGCACGCTGGTCATGACGGCGCCCTCGACATAGCGCGCACCCGCTGCGTCGATGAGCAGGGCCGCAGCCTGCTTGGCACCGGGCGAGGCGGAGTTGAAGTCCAGGTAGAAGGCCTGGGCGCGCATGTGCGGCGCGCAGGCCTGGGCCACGGCCAGGGTCTGGCTGGCGGTGACGGCGCTGATGACCAGGTCCGAGGCGGCAGCGAGGGCGGCATGGCTTGCGAGCAACTGCACGCCGTGCTCTGCGGCATGGGAGTGCAGGGGCGTGGCCAGGGTCGCGTCCGCCAGCTTGACGTCGTGGGCCGAGACGGCCAGGCCCTGGGCGCGCAGGTCCTCGGCCAGGATGCGGCCCACCTCGCCGTAGCCGACCAGGCCGATGTGCCACTCGTGTGCGGATGACGGGATGGCCATGGCGCGTCTTCAGTCGATGTAGCGCAGGCCGGCCCGGGCCAGCGGCTCGCGCATCTGGTACATGTCCAGGCCCAGCACGCCCGAGGCAAGTCGGGCACGCTTCTCGCCCTCGAAGCTCTCGCGCTTTTGCGCCGCCTCAAACGTGGCCACGGCCCGCGCGCGCGGCACGCAGACCACGCCGTCGTCGTCGGCGACGATCACGTCACCCGGGCTGACCCACATGCCGGCGCAGACCACCGGGATGTTGACCGAGCCCAGCGTGGCCTTGATGGTGCCGCGCGAGGACACGGCGCGGCTCCAGACCGGAAAGTCCATCTCCTGCAGCGTGCGCACGTCGCGCACCCCGGCGTCGATGACGAGGGCACGCGCGCCGCGCGCCTGAAAGCTGGTGGCCAGCAGGTCGCCGAAATAGCCATCCGTGCACTCGCTGGTCACTGCGGCCACCACCACGTCGCCGGGCCGGATCTGCTCGGCCACCACGTGCATCATCCAGTTGTCGCCCGGCTGCAGCAGCACCGTGACGGCCGTGCCTGAGACCTGCCGGCCCGGGTAGATGGGCCGCATGTAGGGCTTGAGCAGGCCCACGCGGCCCATGGCCTCGTGCACCGTGGCCGAGCCGAGCGCGGCCAGGCCGTCGGCGGCGGCGCGCTCGGCGCGCTCGATGTTGCGATAGACGACTCCGAGTTCGTACATCCCCAGTCCTTTCTTCTGGCTGTCGTGGGGCTCAGCGGCCCCGGGCCTTCAGGGCGGCGTCCAGGCGCGTGAAGACGCGGCGGGCATTGCCCTCGTAGATCTGCTGGCGCTCCTCGTCGGTCAGGTAGGGAGTCGAGTCGATGTAGCGGCGCGTGTCGTCGTAGTAGTGGCCGGTGGTCGGATCGATGCCGCGCACCGCGCCGATCATCTCGCTGGCAAACAGCACGTTCTTGACCGGGATGACGCGCGTGAGCAGGTCGATGCCCGGCTGGTGGTAGACGCAGGTGTCGAAATAAATGTTGTTGAGCAGGTGCTCGTCCAGCAGCGGCTTCTTCATCTCCTGGGCCAGGCCGCGGAAGCGCCCCCAGTGGTAGGGCGCGGCGCCGCCGCCGTGGGGAATGATGAGCTTGAGCGTGGGAAAGTCCTTGAATAGGTCTCCCTGGATCAGCTGCATCACGGCCGTGGTGTCGGCGTTCAGGTAGTGCGCCCCGGTGGTGTGGAAGCACGCGTTGCAGCTGGTGGAGACGTGCACCATGGCCGGGATGTCGTACTCCACCATCTTTTCGTAGATGGGGTACCAGCTGCGGTCGGTCAGCGGCGGCGACGTCCAGTGCCCGCCCGAGGGGTCGGGGTTGAGGTTGATGGCGACGTTGCCGTACTGCTCGACGCACTTGACCAGCTCAGGAATGCAGGTCGCGGGGTCCACGCCCGGGGACTGCGGCAGCATGGCGGCCGGGATGAAATGGTCGGGATACAGCTGGCTGACGCGCCAGCACAGCTCGTTGCAGATCGCTGCCCAGGCGCTGGAGGTCTGGAAGTCGCCGATGTGGTGCGCCATGAAGGAGGCACGCGGGCTGAAGATGGTCAGGTCCGAGCCGCGCTCGCGCATCAGCCTGAGCTGGTTGCTTTCAATGGTCTCGCGGATGTCGTCGTCGCTGATGTGCAGCTCCGAGGCGCTGGGGGCCGGGCCCGCGTCCTGCAGTGCGGCGATCTGGCGGTCGCGCCAGGCGCCCAGGGCGGCGGGGGCGGTGGTGTAGTGGCCGTGGATGTCGATGATCATGGGTGTCCTTGTCCTCGCTTTCGGAAAAATCAGGCGCCGCCCCAGACGGAGGCCGGCACCAGCACCTCGCCGCGCATCAGCAGCCGGGCCGTGCGCAGCAGGGCGGCCCGGGTGACCACGCCCGGGTCGGCCGGGTCGGTCTGCAGAGTGACGCTGAATTCGCCCGTCGGGTGCTCGACCGACAGGGTGCAGCTGGCGCTGCTGCTGTCCGCATCCGCAGGCAGACGGGCCACGCCCTCGCACACCGTGCCGGGCAGGCGCAGGGCGGTGCCCACGGTGACGGCCGCCAGCACGCCGATGGCGTCGTGGCACACGTGGGGGATGAAGCTGCGCGTGGTGATGGCGCCGCCGTGCTGGGGCGGGGCGATCAGCGTCATCTTGGGGTAATTCTTGGCCGAGACATCGCCCAGTCCCATCAGCTGCGCCGCCTGCAGGCGCAGGGCTTCGATGCGGCGCTTGAGCGATGCGTTGGCATTCAGCTCGGCCGCGCTCTCCAGCCCGCTCACGCCCATGTCGCTGGCCCTGAAGAGGACCAGCGGCATACCGTTGTCGATGCAGGTCACGTCCAGGCTGAAACTGGCCAGGCCTTCGGCCTGCACGGTGACGGTGTCCCTGGCGCGCCCCGTGGGCAGGAGCGAGGCGCAGACCGAGCCGGCTGTGTCGAGAAAGGCGATGTCCACCGGTGCGCCGGTGCCCGGCACGCCGTCGATGCGGGCCGTGCCCTCGTACTCCACGTGCCCGCCCGGCGTCTGCACGGTGATGTCGGCAGCCATGCCGGTGTTGAGCGTGAGCACCCGGAAGGTGCTGGTCTCGCCCTGCGCGCGCACCAGGCCCGACTCCAGCGCAAAGGGCACGACGGCGGCCAGCATGTTGCCGCAGTTGGGCGTGGTGTCCACCGTGGATTTTTCGGGCTGCAGCTGGGCAAAGAGAAACTCCAGGTCCACGCCCGGTCGGTCAGAGCGGTCCACGATGCCGACCTTGCTGGTCAGCGGGTGCGCACCGCCCACGCCGTCGATCTGACGCGCATGGGGCGAGCCCAGGGCGGCCAGCAGAACGCAGTCGCGCGTGGCGGCGTCGCGGGGCAGGTCCTCGGCCCGAAAGAACGGGCCCTTGGACGTGCCGCCCCGAAGCAGCATGCAGGAAATGGCGGTTTGCGGCATGGACACTCCACGGTTGCAAGGGCACGCAGTGCCGGTGGGAGGCCGCATTGTGGGAAAGACCGGCCGTCCGGGCCAGGGGTTGGGTGGGCTAGCAGCTATGCTTGAATTGCATAGCTGCGCACAGCGTTATTTTGAAAACTCATGAACAGGAGCGCCGGGCCATGAATTTCCAGCACCTTCAGGCTTTCATCCATGTGGCCGAGGCCGGCAGCTTCAGCAAGGCGGCCCTGCTGCTAGACGTGGCCCAGCCCGTGCTCAGCCGGCAGGTGCGCGCGCTGGAGGTGGATCTGCGCGAGACCTTGTTTACGCGCACCGGCCGCGGCGTGGCGCTGACCGAGGCCGGCCGGCAGCTACTGGCTCATGGTCACGCCATCGTGCAGAGCGTGGACCAGGCCCGCCAGGCCCTGCACGGCCAGCGCAGCGAGCCCCTGGGCCGGGTGACCGTCGGCCTGCCGCCGAGCCTGGCGCGGCGCCTGACCCAGCCCCTGGTCGATGGTTTTCACCGCGAGATGCCCCGGGCGCGGCTGGCCATGGTGGAGGGTTTCTCCATGCACATCTCCGAGTGGCTCAGTTCGGGGCGCATGGATCTGGGCCTGGTCTACACCCCCGAGCCCGACCCCGACATCGAGATCCGCCCGGTGCTGCAGGAGCGCCTGTGCCTGATCGGGCCGGCCGCGGCGCTGGCCGGCATGGACGGCGTGCGCTTTGCCGACCTGGGGCGCTTCCCGCTGCTCATGCCCCAGCGCGGGCAGATCTTTCGCAAACTCATGGAGGCCCAGGCCACGCTGTCGCAGGTGCAGCTCGACGTGGTCTGGGAGGTCTCCAGCGTGCCGGCCATCCTGGACCTGGTGCGCGGCGGCTACGGCTACGCGGCGCTGACCGACAGCGCCCTGCGCGGCCAGGGGCTGGACGCCAGCCTGGCCGAGGTGCCCATCCACTCGCCCCAGATCATCAGCACCCTGTGCCTGGTGCAGTCGGCCACGAAGAAGGCCCCGCCCCTGGTGCGGCGCACGGCAGAGCTGCTGCAGCGCCTGGCCCTGGAGGTGTGCGCCGTCGAGAGCGGACGGCTTTAGCCGCGTCGCACGGCCATTGCGCCGGGGCGAAACATTAGAATCCCAGCCGCGCGGCCATGGGCCGGGCGCGTCTGAAACCGCCATTTCCCCCAGGGCGAACGCAAGTTCGCCTTTTCTTTTGTCGCCGCCGCTGCTGAAAGACTGAAAGACCATGTTCGAATCCATCCGCAAGCACTCCAAGATCGTGATGCTCTTGCTGTTCTTGCTGATCATTCCGTCGTTCGTGCTCGTGGGCATCGACCGCAACTATTTCTCCGGCGGCAGCCCGGTCGTGGCCACCATCGATGGCAAGGACATCACCCAGGACGAGTGGGACAACGCGCACCGCATGGAGAGCGACCGCATTCGCGCGCAGTCGCCCGGCATCGATGCCAGGCTGCTGGACTCGCCGCAGGCGCGCTATGCGACGCTCGAGCGGCTGGTGCGCGACCGCGTGCTCCAGACGGCGGCGCAGAAAATGCACCTGATGACCAGCGACGCGCGCTTGGCGCGCGAGCTGCAGGGTATCCCGCAGATCGCCGCGCTCAAGCGCGCCGACGGCACGCTGGACACCGAGGCCTACCGCGCCCTGGTAGGCGCGCAGGGCCTGACGCCCGAAGGGTTCGAGGCGCGCGTGCGCAACGACCTGGCCATCGGCCAAGTGCTGGGCGGCGTCACCGACTCGTCCCTGGCCAGCCCCGCCGAGGCGGCGCTGGCGTTCGATGCGCTGCTGCAGCGCCGCGAGATCCAGGTGGCGCTGTTCAAGAGCGCGGACTTCGCCGGCCAAGTCAAGGTGACGGGCGCCGACGTGCAGGCTTATTACCAGGCCCACCCCGAGCTGTTTCGCCAGCCCGAGCAGGCGACGGTCGAATACGTCGTGCTGGACCTCGACGCCGTGCGCGTCGGCATCACGCTGAGCGAGGACGACCTGCGCACCTATTACAAGGAGAACCTCTCGCGCCTGGCCGGCTCCGAGGAGCGCCGCGCCAGCCACATCCTGATCCCCGTGGCCCAGGACGCGCCGGCGGCCGAGCGCGAACGGGCCCGGGCACGCGCCCAGGAGCTGCTGGCGCAGGCGCGCCAGGCGCCGGGCAGCTTTGCCGAGCTGGCCAGGAAGCATTCGCAGGACCCGGGCTCGGCCCCGCAGGGCGGCGACCTGGGCTTCTTCGGCCGCGGCGCCATGGTCAAGCCTTTCGAGGACGCGACGTTCGCGCTGAAGAAGGGCGAAGTCAGCGACGTGGTGGAGTCCGATTTCGGCTTCCACATCATCGAGCTCACCGACATCAAGGCCCCGCGCCAGCCCAGCTTCGAGGAGCTGCGCGCCACGCTGGAGGCCGACCTGAAGCAGCAGCAGGCGCAGCGCAAGTTCGCCGAAATGGCCGACTCCTTCGCCAATGCGGTCTATGAGCAGTCCGACGGGCTGCAGGCCGTGGCCGACAAGTTCAAGCTCAAAGTCCACACGGCCTCCGGGGTGGCGCGCCAGCCCCTGCCGGGTGCGCAGGGCGCTCTGGCCAGCGCGCGTTTCCTGGAGGCGCTGTTCCAGCCCGAGTCGCTGCAGAGCAAGCGCAACACCGAGGCCGTGGAGATCGGCCCCAGCGCGCTGGCCGCCGGGCGCATCACCACCTACCAGCCGGCCATGACGCTGCCGCTGGAGCAGGCGCAGGACCGGGCCCGCACCCTCTACCTGGCCGACCAATCGGCCGAGCTGGCGCGCCAGGAGGGCCAGAAGCGCCTGGCCGCCTGGAAGGCCGAGCCGGGCACGGCCTCGGGCCTGGGCCAGCCCCTGATCGTTTCGCGTGAGCAGGCACAGGGCCAGCCGCGCGCCATCGTGGACGCGGCGCTGCACGCGGCCATGGACACGCCGCCCGCCTGGAGCGGCGTGGACCTGGGCAGCGCCGGCTACGCAGTGCTGAAGATCAACCGCGTCGTGCCGCGCGAGGACCTGGACGCCAGCCGCCAGCGCCTGGAGCGGCAACAGTACACCCAGGCCTGGTCGGCAGCCGAGGCGCTGGCCTACTACGAGCTGCTCAAGGAGCGCCTGAAGGTGCAGATCAAGGTCGAGCGACCCGCGCCCGCGGACCCGGCCGCCGGGGCGCAGCAATGAAGCGGTGAAGAACAAAAACCCGCGCGATCCCCGAGAGGCGGTTTTTCAAGGATATAATGCGTGGCTACGGTGGCTGTAGCTCAGTTGGTAGAGTCCAGGATTGTGATTCCTGTTGTCGTGGGTTCGAGCCCCATCAGCCACCCCAGATGAACAAAGGCGCTGCAGCTATGAAAGTTGCAGCGCCTTTTTGTTTTGCGCCCGCGTTGCCGCCCGGTTTTCCGGCGCTGCGCACAGCGGGTTAGTCCCCGGTTCTGGGCCCGGGAGGGGGCGATATGCTCGATCGACCCTCTCACGGAAGAGCGCAGTGGCACCTGCGCAGCAGCTTCCATCCTTCAAGTCCCGATCTGGAGAATGTTGCATGCCCCCCAAGACCTGCGGCCGCCCGGCGCTGCGCAATGCCTTGTTCACCACGGCGGCACTGGTCGCCGCATGCGCCACCACGAGCGCATCGGCCCGCGATCTGGTGGTGGCGCTCAAGACCGAGCCCACCTCGATGGACCCGCAGTACCACGCGCTCACGCCCAACATCCAGCTGTCGCAGACACTGTTCGAGGGCCTGGTTTGCTCTGACGCCGACCTGGTCATCAAGCCCTGCCTGGCCGAGTCCTGGAGCGCCGACGGCAAGGTCTGGACCTTCAAGCTGCGGCCCAATGCCAAGTTCTCCGACGGCTCGCCCGTCACCGCCAATGACGTGGTGTTCACCCTGGACCGGGTGCCCAAGGTGCCCAACAGCCCGTCGTCCTTCAAGGTGTACATGCAGAAGATCGAGAAGGTGGAGGCCGTGGACCCGCGCACGGTGCGCATCACCACCTCCGAGCTGTACCCGCTGCTGGCCATCAACATGGTGGGCCTGCCCATCATGTCGGCCAAGGCTGCCGCGGGCGCTGCGCCCGAGGGCAAGACCACGACCGAGCTGAACGCCGGTGACGGTCTGGTGGGTGCGGGGCCGTACAAGTTCGTCTCCTGGAAGCGCGGCAGCGAGATCGTCTTCGAGCGCAACCCGCACTACTGGGGCACGGCCCCGGCCTGGGACAAGGTCACCTACCGGCCTATCAGCAACGCTGCCACCCGCGTGGCGGCGCTGCTCGCCGGCGACGTGGACCTGATCGAGGACCCGCCCACCGACGACCTGGAGCGCCTGCGCAAGGACCCCAAGCTGGCGGTGGAGACCAAGGCCTCCAACCGCGTCATCTACGTGGCGCTGGACCAGAACGGCGAGACCACGCCCGGCATCCAGGGCACGAACGGCAAGAACCCGCTGCTGGACCGCAAGGTGCGCGAGGCGCTGTCGCTGGCCGTGGACCGCGACGCGCTGGTGGCGCGCATCATGGGCGGCGTGGGCACGCCGGCCGGCCAGCTCCTGCCGTATCCGATGTTCGGCGCCAGCAAGCAGCTGTCGGCCGCGCCCAAGGCCAACCCGGAGAAGGCCAAGGCCCTGCTCAAGGAGGCCGGCTACCCGGACGGCTTCACGCTGGTGCTGGGCGCGCCCAACGGCCGCTACATCAATGACAGCAAGGTGGCGCAGACGCTCGCCTCGATGTGGACGCGCGTGGGCGTCAAGACCACCATCGACTCCAATGCGCCGGCCGTGTTCTTCAAGAACCGCGATGCCTACGCCTACAGCGCCTACCTGGCGGGCTGGGGCACGGCCACGGGCGAGATGTCCAACACCCTCAACTCGCTCCTCGTCACGCCCAACAAGGAAAAGGGCCAGGGCACGACCAACCGCAGCCGCTACTCCAACTCCGAGATGGACAAGCTGGTGGCCGAGTCGTCCACCCAGATGGACGACGCCGCCCGCGCCGCAACGCTTGCCCGGGCCAGCGAGATCGCCATGGCCGACTTCGCCATGCTGCCCATCCACTTCGAGCACTCGGTCTGGGCCATGAAAAAGGACGTTGCCTTCAAGGGCCGCGCCGACCAGCAGACCATGGTCCAGTACGCCACGCCCGCGAAGTAAGCCGCCCCTTCTTCGCTGATACCGCCCGTGGCCCGCGCCGCGGGCGGCTGCTTGGTCCACGACATGCCTGCTTTCATCATCCGCCGCCTGCTGCAGGCCCTGCTGGTCATGGCCGTGATGTCCGGCCTGGTCTTCGTCGGGCTGTATGTGGTCGGCGACCCCGTCTCCATGATGGCCAGCCCCGAGGCAACCGACCTGGAGCGCGACGCCATCCGCGCCAGCTTCGGCCTGGACAAGCCGCTGCTGGAGCAGTACGCCATCTTCATGTCGCACGCCGTGCGGCTGGATTTTGGCAAGAGCTTTCTGACCGGCCAGTCGGCCATGGGCCTGATCCTCGAGCGCATGCCGGCCACGCTGGAGCTGGCCCTCGTCTCCATGCTGCTGGCCGCCCTGGTCGGCGTGCCGCTGGGCATCTGGGCCGGCCTCAAGCCCCAGAGCGTGAGCGCACGCGGCATCATGACCGGCTCGGTGCTGGGCTTTTCCCTGCCCAACTTCTGGGTCGGGCTGATGCTGATCATGGTGTTTGCCGTGTACCTGGGCTGGCTGCCGGCAAGCGGGCGCGGCACGCCGGTGGCACTGGGTGCGGTCGACACCAGCCTGCTGACCTGGGAGGGCTGGCGGCGCATCCTGCTGCCCGCCTGCACCATCGCCCTGGCCAAGGGCGCGCTCATCATCCGCGTCACGCGCGCCGCCACGCGCGAGGCGCTGCCCATGGACTACATCAAGTTCGCCCGCGCCAAGGGCCTGGCCTGGAGCCGCATCCTGCGCGTGCACCTGCTGAAGAACATCCTGATCCCCATCGTCACCGTGTTCGGGCTGGAGTTCGGCCAGGTCATGGCCTTTGCCGTGGTCACCGAAACCATCTTCGCCTGGCCCGGCATGGGCAAGCTGCTGCTCGACTCCATCGTCACGCTGGACCGGCCCGTGGTCGTGGCCTACCTGATCCTGATCGTGTTCTTCCTGGTGATGCTCAACCTCGTCACCGACATCCTCTACTCGGTGCTCGACCCGCGCGTGCGCCTGCAGACCGCCAAGGCATGAACCCTTCCATTGCTCCCGTGCAGGCGGCCGACGCCGCGCCGCCCCTGCCGCCGGCGGAGACGCCCTGGCAGCGCCTGCGCCGCGAGTTCCTGGCCAACCGCCTGGCCGTGCTGGGCCTGCTGCTGGTGCTGCTGGCCATCGGCGTGGCGGTGCTCGCGCCCTGGATCGCCCCGCAGAACCCCTACGACATCGGCGCGCTCGACATCTTCGACTCCAAGCTGCCGCCGGGAAGCAGGAATGCCGACGGCACCATGACCTACTGGCTGGGCACGGACGCGCAGGCGCGCGACCTGCTCTCGGCCATCTTCTACGGCCTGCGCACCAGCCTGGTGGTGGGCGGCGTGTCGGTGCTGGCGGCGCTGGCCATCGGCAGCCTGGTGGGTCTGGCCGCGGCCTACTTCGGTGGCTGGCTCGACGCGCTGCTGATGCGCATCGTCGACATCCAGCTGTCGTTCCCGGCCATCCTGGTGGCGCTGATCCTGCTGGCCATCCTGGGCAAGGGGGTGGACAAGGTCATCATCGCCCTGGTCATCGTGCAGTGGGCGTATTTCGCGCGCGCCGCGCGGGGCGCGGCACTGGTCGAGCGCGGCAAGGAATACGTCGAGGCCGCGCAGTGCCTGGAGCTGGGCTCCTGGCGCATCCTGTGGCGGCACCTGCTGCCCAACTGCCTGCCGCCGCTCATCGTGATCGCCACCATCGACCTGGCGCACGCCATCGCGCTCGAATCGACCCTGTCCTTCCTGGGCGTGGGTGTGCCGGTGACCGAGCCGTCGCTGGGCATGCTGATCGCCAACGGCTTCGAGTTCATGCTCTCGGGGCACTACTGGATCTCGTTCTTTCCCGGCATCGCGCTGGCGCTGACCATCGTCGGCATCAACCTGGCGGGCGACCACCTGCGCGACATCCTGAACCCGCACAACGCGCGCTGACACCGACATGGGCAAACCGGAACACATCTTCGCGCCACAGCCCGCGCCCGCGCAGGACGACGCGGTGCTGCGGGTCGAGGGCCTGAAGACGCATTTCTTCACCCACGGCGGCGTCGTGCGGGCCGTGGACGGCGTGGACCTGCAGGTGCGCGCCGGCGAGATCCTCGGCCTGGTGGGCGAGTCGGGCTCGGGCAAGAGCATCACGGGGTTCTCCGTGATCGGCCTGATCGACGAGCCCGGGCGCATCGTCGCCGGCAGCCTGCGCTGGCGCGGGCAGGAGCTCATCGGTCTGCCCGAGCGCGAGCTGCAGCGGCTGCGCGGCCGGGAGATCGCCATGATCTTCCAGGACCCCATGATGACCCTGAACCCGGTGCTGCGCATCGACACGCAGATGGTCGAGGCCATCCAGGCGCACGAGCGCACCAGCGCCGCGGCCGCGCGCGAGCGGGCGCTGCAGGCCCTGGCCCGGGTCGGCATCCCGTCGCCGGCCGAGCGGCTGATCGCCTACCCGCATCAGCTCTCGGGTGGCATGCGCCAGCGGGTGGCGATCGCCATTGCGCTGCTCAACCGCCCGCAGCTGATCATTGCCGACGAGCCCACGACGGCGCTGGACGTGACCATCCAGGCGCAGATCCTGCACGAGGTGCAAAAGCTCTGCCACGAGACCGGCACCGCCATGGTCTGGATCACGCACGACCTGGCCGTGGTCTCGGGCCTGGCCGACCGTATCGCCGTCATGTATGCCGGGCGCATCGTAGAGACCGGTGCCACGGCCGACGTGGTGCGCCGCCCGGCCCACCCCTACACGCGCGGGCTGATCGACTCCATTCCGACGCGCGCCACGCACGGCCAGCTGCTGCGCCAGATCCCCGGCATGACGCCATCGCTGCTGCAGCTGCCGCCCGGCTGCGCCTTCCGCCCACGCTGCAGCCGCGCCAGCGAAGCCTGCAGCGCCGCGCCCGTGGCGACCGAGGTCGGCCCCGGGCGCAGCGTGCGCTGCTGGCACCCCCTGGCGCAGGAGGCCTGAACCCTATGCCCGACACCGCCATCCTGCCGGCTCCCGTCGCCCCTGCCGATACCGCCGCCACTGCCGCGCCCCGCGCGCCAGAGCGCGCCGGACCGCCCCTGCTGGAGCTGCGCGGCATCTCCAAGCGCTTCACTCAGCCCGTGGACCTGGCTGGCCGGCTGACCAACCTGCTGGGCGCGCGCAACCAGCCCAGCGTGGTCCACGCCGTGTCCGACGTGGACCTGCAGGTCCGCGCCGGCGAGGTCATCGGCGTGGTGGGCGAGTCCGGTTGCGGCAAGTCCACCCTCGGGCGCGTCATCGCTGGCATCAACCCGCCGTCGGCCGGCGAGGTGCTGTACGAGGGGCGGCCCGTGGCCGCCCTGGCCGCTGCCGAGCGCCGGGCCTATGGCCTTGGCGTGCAGATGATCTTCCAGAACCCCATGGCGTCGCTGAATCCGCGCATGCGCGTGCTGGACATCGTGGGCGAGGCGCCGGTGGTGCACGGCCTGGTGCCGGCCTCGGGCAAGGCCGACTACGTGGCCGGCCTGATGCGCCAGGTGGGGCTGGACCCGCAGTACGCCCAGCGCTACCCGCACCAGTTCTCGGGCGGGCAGCGCCAGCGCATCGGCATCGCGCGCGCCCTGGCCCTCAAGCCCCGGCTCATCGTCTGCGACGAGGCGGTGGCGGCGCTGGACGTGTCCATCCAGGCGCAGGTGCTGAACCTGTTTCTCGAATTGCGCGAGCGGCTGGCGCTGACCTATCTGTTCATCAGCCACAACCTGGGCGTGGTGGGGCATGTGTCGGACCGGGTGGTCATCATGTATCTGGGCCGCGTGGTCGAGGTCGCACCCACCGAGGTCATCTTCAGCCGGCCCGCCCACCCCTACACCCAGGCCCTCCTGGCCGAGCTGCCGCAGCTCGACGCCGTGCGGCGCGACTACCGGCCCATCCAGGGCGAGCTGCCTTCGCCCCTGCGCCCGCCCGCGGGCTGCGCCTTTCACCCGCGCTGCCCGCACGCCACTGCGCGCTGCCAGGCCGAGCGGCCCGAGCTGCGCCCGCTGGCGGACGGCCACCTGAGCGCCTGCCACCTGAACGACCCCAACGCCAGCCCATGAACGCCATGCCCGCTCCCGTCCTGCCCGCCGTTCCCACGCCCTTCGAGCCCTATGTGCTGCTGCGGCCCGAAGCCGACGCCATCCCGCTGGTGTGCGACTCGCCGCACAGCGGCACGCTCTACCCCGACGACTTCGGCTACGCGCTGCCTTTCGAGCGCCTGCGCCGCGGCGAGGACACCGACGTGCACGTGCTCTGGCAAGCCCTGCCATCGGTTGGCGCCACGCTGCTGGCGGCCAACTTCCCACGCTCCTACATCGACCCCAACCGCGAGATCGAGGATATGGACGCCGACATGCTCGACGGCGCCTGGCCCGGGGCGCTCACGCCCAGCGAGAAGACGCGCCTGGGCATCGGCCTGATCTGGCGCGACGCCGGCAAGAACGGCAAGGACGCGATCTACGCCCGCAAGCTCGGCGTGGCCGAGGTGCGCGCGCGCATCGAGCGCTACCACGGGCCTTACCACGCGGCGCTGCGCGAACAGATCGAGGCCGCGCACCGCGACTTTGGCGCCGTCTGGCACCTGAACCTGCACTCCATGCCCGCCGACTCGTACGAGGGCCTGCAGATCCGGAGCGACCACCCCCTGGCCGACGTGGTGCTGGGCGACCGCGACGGCAGCACCGCCGCGCCCGAGTTCACCGCGCTGGTGGCCGATGCCTTTCGCCGGCGTGGCCTGAGCGTGGCCCTCAACGACCCCTTCAAGGGCGTGGCGCTGATCGCCCGCCTGGGCCGGCCGGCCGAGCGCCGCCACAGCCTGCAGGTCGAGCTGCACCGCGGCCTGTACATGCACGAGGACACGCGCGAGCGCAGCGCCAACTTCGACGCCCTGCAGCACACGCTGGCCGATGTCTCCGCCGAGATTGCCGCCTACGTGCGCAGCCAGACGCCCCGCTGAAAACTCCGACCCCGACGCCATGACCCTGATCGCCGACATCGCCGCCGCGCACGAGCAATTCACCGCGCTGCGCCGCGACATCCACGCCCACCCGGAACTGGCCTTCGAGGAGCACCGCACCGCCGACCTGGTCGCCGAGCGGCTTGAGGCCTGGGGCATCGAGGTGCACCGCGGCCTGGGCCGCACGGGCGTGGTCGGCGTGCTGCGCGGCACGCGTGCGGGCAGCGGGCCCCTGCCCACCATCGCCCTGCGCGCCGACATGGACGCCCTGCCCATGCCCGAGCACAACCGCTTCGCCCACGCCTCGCGCCACCCCGGGCGCATGCACGGCTGCGGGCATGATGGGCACACCGCCATCCTGCTGGGCGCGGCCCGGCACCTGGCGGCGCACCGCGACTTTGCCGGCCGCGCGCACTTCATCTTCCAGCCGGCGGAGGAGGGCGGCAACGCCGGTGCCCGAGCGATGATCGAGGACGGCCTGCTCGAACGCTTTCCCTGCGACGAGATCTACGGCCTGCACAACATGCCCGGCCTGCCCGAAGGCCACTTCGGCTTTCGCAAGGGCCCGGCCATGGCGTCGAGCAACCGCTTCGACATCACCATTCGCGGCACCGGCGGCCACGCCGCCCAGCCGCACAAGGCGGTGGACACCATCGTCATCGCCGCGCAGATGGTCGGCCAGCTGCAGACGCTGATCTCGCGCCACCGGAACCCGATCGACGTGGCGGTGCTGAGCGTGACGCAGATCCATGCCGGCGACGCCTACAACGTACTGCCCGGCGAGGCCGTGATCCGCGGCACCGTGCGCACCTACAGCACCGCCGTGCTCGACGACATCGAGAGCCGCATGCGCCGCATGGCCGAGCTGCTGCCGCAGGTGCACGGCGGCACGGGCGAGCTGCATTTCCACCGTGCCTACCCGCCCCTGGTCAACTGGGACGGGCCCACCGACTTCGCCCTGCAGGTGGCGCGCGAGACGTTTGGTGCCGAGCGGGTCGATGGCAACATGCCGCAGCATGGCGGGGCGGAGGACTTCTCCTTCTACCTGGAGCGGGTGCCGGGCTGCTACCTGTTCCTGGGCAACGGCGAGGGCGGGCACCGCGAGGCGCAGTACGAAGGCATGGGGCCGTGCGAGCTGCACAACCCCCACTACGACTTCAACGACGCGCTGCTGCCCATCGGCTCGACCTACTGGGTGCGGCTGGTGCAGGCCTTTTTCGCGCGCCAGGAGGCAGCGCCGCAATCTTGATGTTTTCCGGCTGAAACCCTTGCCAGGCAAGGGGCTTCAGCTATTCAAACGATAGTGCCGTGCGCCACGGTCCGGCGTCCGCCCGCTCGGCGCTACGGTTGCGGCTGCGCCAGCAGGAAGCGCTCGAACTCCTCGGCCGGCACCGGCCGGCTGATGTGGTAGCCCTGCGCCTCGTCGCAGCCGTTCTCGCGCAGCAGCGCCAGCTGCTCGGCCGTCTCCACGCCCTCGGCCGTGGTGCGCATGCCCAGCGTCTGGGCCATGCGGATGATGGCGCTGACGATGGCCCGGTCATTGCCGTCGTGGCGCAGGTCGCGCACGAAGGACTGGTCGATCTTGAGCCGGTAGATGCGAAAGCGCTTGAGCTGGCTGAGCGATGAATAACCCGTGCCGAAGTCGTCGATGGCCAGCCGCACGCCCTGGGCGTTGAGCTTGCCCATGATCTGCGCGGCGGTCTGCGGATCGTCCACGGCTACGTTCTCCGTCAGCTCCAGCTCCAGCCGGTCGCCGGGCAGCCCGTGCTGCGCCAGGAGCTGCTCGATCAGCTCGGGCAGCTGCGGGTGGCGGAACTGCGCCGCCGACAGGTTGACCGACATGGTCAGCTCGGGCAGCCCCTGCGCCTGCCAGCGCTTGAGCTGGGCGAGCGCCGTGTCCAGCACCCACTCGCCGATGGCGATGATCTGCCCGCTGTCCTCGGCCACCGGGATGAACTCGCCCGGGCTGATGGGGCCCAGCTCCGGGTGGTGCCAGCGCAGCAGGGCCTCCACGCCGCAGACCGCGCCCGTCGCCAGCGAGATCTGGGGCTGGTAGTGCAGCGAGAACTGCCCGCGCTCGAGCGCGCGGCGCAGCGCGTTGGTCAGCTGCAGGGCCTGGGCCGACTGGGCCTGCATGCGCGGCGAGAAAAAGCGGTAGCCGTTGCGCCCCTCGGCCTTGGCGCGGTACATGGCGATGTCGGCCGCCTGGATCAGCGTCTCGAAATCGGTGCCGTGCTCCGGGTACAGCGCGATGCCCATGGAGGGCGACATGCTCAGCTCGTGATGCTCCACCTGCACCGGCTGGCGCGCGGCCTCCTGCATCTTGGCGGCCACGCGCGCCGCGCCCTGGGCGTTGGCGCCGGGCAGCACCAGCACGAATTCGTCGCCGCTCAGGCGCGCGACGGTGTCGCGCTCGCGCACGGCGCTGCGCAGGCGCCGGCCCATCTCGGCCAGCAGGGCGTCGCCCACGCGGTGGCCGAGCGAGTCGTTGACGTGCTTGAAGTTGTCCAGGTCGAGGAACATCACCGCCAGGGGCGTGCCGTCCTCCCGCGCGCGGCGCACCGCCTCGGCGCCGCGCTCGGCCAGCATCAGGCGGTTGGGCAGGCCGGTGAGCGCGTCGTAGTGCGCCATCCAGTAGATGCGCTGCTGGTCGCGCTGGCGCTCGTCGATCTCGCGGTGCAGGCGCTCCACCGTCTCGCGCAGCTCGCGCGTGCGCTCGCGCACCTGCTGCTCCAGCGCACCGTGCATCTGCGCCAGCTGTGCCTGGATGCGCTGGCGCTCGCTCACGTCCATGGCGATCCACAGCGTGCCCTGCGCCGGGTCCTGCGGGTCGAGCGCCCGGCTGCGCACCTCGCAGGTCACCAGCCGGCCGTCCTTGGCGCGAAAGGTGAGCTGGCCCTCGTAGTCCTCACCGCGGTTGATGCGCCGGTAGCACTCCTCGCCGGCCTCGCGCCAGGCCTCCTCGCTCGGGTACCACTGGCGCGCCGACATGCCCCGCAGCTCGCCCGGGCCGTAGCCCAGGATCTGCTCGAAGTGGCGGTTGCAACGCACCAGGTGGCGCTCGCGCAGCACCACGATGCCCACCATGGCGTTGTCGAACAGCGCCTGCTTCTCGCGGACCGCCGCGCTCAGCTCGGCCTGGGCGCGGCGCTGCTCGTCGATGTCGTCGACGATCCAGATGGAGCCCTCGGAGGGGTCGGCAGGGTTGATCAGCCGCCCGGTCAGGTGTGCCCAGAACAGCTGTCCGTCGGCGCGGCGCATCTGGCGCTCGGTACGGTAGGTCTCGCCCCGCGCCATGACCGGAAAGGCGGCGCGGCCGAGCTCGCGGAAGGCATCGCGGCTGGGGTGCAGCGCCTCGCTGCTGCGGCCCACGGCGTCGTCGGGCGAGGCCAGCCGGAAGATCTCGGCGTAGCGCGGGTTGCAGCGCACCACGCGCCGGTGGCGGATGAAGACGATGCCCACGCCCGCGCTGTCGAGCAGCGTCTGCTGCTCGCGCAGGGTGCGCTGCAGGATGGTGGCGTGGTTTTCCCGGGGCAGGCAGGCCAGGGCGTCGGAGAGTGCAGGCATGGAAGCGGTATGCGCGCTGGAAGGTGGCGGGCCGGACGGAGCCCGGCAGGGGCTCTTGCTCATGGAGCGGACGATGCGGATGGCGCAGCCGGGGCTGCGCCGTGGGGGGTGTGCGCCAGCTGGTGCAGCAGCCCCTGGCGCAGCGCGCCCTGCGCGATCTGTAGGCGTTCGATGTCCAGCAGCTCGAACAGCGTCAGGGTGATGGCCAGGCCGCCGCCCAGGATGGCACGCTGGTCGGCGCGCACGCTGGGCAGCTCCAGCCGGTCCACGTGGCCGGCGTGCAGCAGCTGCTCCCTGAGGCGCAGCAGGCCCGCGCGCGCGATCACGCCCCGCGGGCCGCCGGCCGCGGCCAGCGCCGCGGCGACCGCCCCCAGGGTGCCCGAGGCGCCATGGGCGCTGTCCCAGGCAGTGCGTCGGTAGCGCGTCAGGGCAGGCCCGAGCAGCGCGCCGGCCGCGGCGCGCACGGCATCGAAGCGCGCCTGCGTGAGCGCGCCGTCGGGGAAATGGCTCAGGCTCCAGGAGACGCTGCCCATGGCGTAAGAGCCCAGCGCCAGCGGTTGCATGCGCCGGCCCACGACCAGCTCGGTCGAGCGCCCGCCGATGTCCACCACCAGGCGCCGCTCGCGCGACGCGGGCAGGAACTGGGCCACGCCCAGATAGGTCAGGCGCGCCTCTTCGGCGCCGGCGATGGCCTCGACCGGCACGCCGCCCAGCACGGCGCTGGCGCGGCGCAGGAACTCCTCGCGGTTGCCCGCCTCGCGCAGCGTCTGCGTGGCCACGGCGCGCACGCGCACGGGCGCCACCTCGGCCAGCCGGCGGGCAAAGCGGCGCAGGCAGCACAGCCCGCGCTCGATGGCCGCGGGCGTCAGGTTGTGGTCGGCGTCGAGATCCCCGCCCTGGCGCACGGTTTCGCGCAGGTATTCGACGCGGCGGATCCGTCCGCCTTCGAGGCGGCCGATCTCGAGCCGGAAACTGTTGGAGCCCAGGTCCACGGCTGCGAGCAGGGCGGGTTCTTGCATGAAGGGGGAAAAGGGACTGCGGGGTGTCGGGTGCAGCGCAGCAGCATAGCAGCCGCCAGGATGCGCGGCCGGCAATGTGTCACGCAACTGTCACACCCACTGCCTACATTGGCGCCATCGCATTTCTCAACCACAAGGGTTTTCCATGAACAGGTTCGTGATTCGGGTGCTGCTGCCAAGCGTGCTGGCGTTTTCGGTGCTGCCGGCGGCGCAGGCCCAGCAGGAGGCCACCGGCGCCGGCGCCAGCTTTCCGGCGCCGCTGTACGCCCGCTGGGCCGCCGATTACCACAAGGCCACGGGCGTGAAGATCAATTACCAGTCGGTGGGTTCGGGCGCGGGCCTGCGCCAGATCGAGGCCAGGACGGTGGACTTCGGCGCCTCCGACGCCCCCTTGAGCGACGAGGAGCTGAAGAAAAAGGGCCTGGTGCAGTTCCCCACGGTGATCGGCGGCATCGTGCCGGTGGTCAACGTCCAGGGCGTGCAGCCGGGCCAGCTCAGGCTCAGCGGCCAGGTGCTGGGCGACATCTACCTGGGCCGGATCACCCGCTGGAACGACGAGGCCATCCGCGCCCTCAACCCGGGCCTGGCCCTGCCGGACGCGGCCATCGCCCCGGTGCGCCGCGCCGACGGCTCGGGCACCACCTTCGGCTTCACCAACTATCTGAGCAAGGTCAACGCCCAGTGGAAGGCGCAGGTGGGCGAGGGCACGGCGGTGAACTGGCCGCTGGGTGCGGGCGGCAAGGGCAACGAGGGGGTGGCGGCCTTCGTCGCGCGCCTGCCCAACTCCATCGGCTATGTCGAGTACGCCTACGTCAAGCAGAACCGCCTGGCCCACGTGCAGCTGCAAAACGCCAGCGGCAACTTCGTCTCGCCCAGCGACGAGAGCTTCAAGGCCGCGGCCGCCGGCGCCGACTGGGAGCGCAGCTTCCACCAGATCCTGACCCACCAGGGCGGCAAGGACGCCTGGCCCATCACCTCGGCCACCTTCATCCTGATGCAAAGCGCGCAGGACCGGCCGGTGCAGGCAGCCACGGCGCTGCGGTTCTTCGAGTGGGCCTACCAGTCGGGCGATGCGACCGCGGCCAGCCTGGACTACGTGCCCATGCCGGCGGGCGTCAAGGACGTGATCCGCAAGTCCTGGTCCGGCATCCGCGACACGGCGGGCCAGCCGCTGGCACTTCGCTAAGCTCGCGCTGCCCCCGCACCCCGACGAGGTCCACGACGTGTCCACCCCGCTGCCCCTGCCGACCCCCGCGCTGCGCACGGACGCGCCGCCGCGCACGGCGGCCCCGCCGCCCGGCCTGCGGCGGCGCCCGGCCTGGCCGGACCGGCTGTTCGCCGCCGCCGCGCGCGGCGCGGCGCTGCTCACGCTGGCGCTGCTGGCGGGCATCCTGGCCTCGCTGGTCCTGGGCGCCTGGCCGTCCATCCAGGCGCACGGCCTGGCCTTCCTGACCACCAGTGCCTGGGACCCGGTGCAGGACCGCTACGGCGGCCTGGCCATGATCTACGGCACGCTGGCCACGTCGGCCATCGCCCTGCTGGTGGCGGTGCCGGTGAGTTTCGGCATTGCGCTGTTCCTCACCGAACTCTCGCCCGCCTGGCTGCGCCGGCCGCTGGGCATGGCCATCGAGCTGCTGGCGGCCGTGCCCTCCATCGTCTATGGCATGTGGGGGCTGATGGTCTTCGGCCCGCTCTTGGCCACCTGGGTGCAGCAGCCCCTGCAGGCGCTGCTGGCGGGCCTGCCCTGGCTGGGCGCGCTGGTCTCGGGCCCGCCCGTGGGCATCGGCATCCTGCCGGCGGGGCTGCTGCTGGCCATCATGGTCATACCCTTCATCGCCTCGGTCATGCGCGACGTCTTCGAGGTCACGCCGGCGCTGCTCAAGGAGTCGGCCTACGGCCTGGGCGCGACCACCTGGGAGGTGGTCTGGCAGGTGGTGCTGCCGCACACCCGCGCGGGCGTGCTGGGCGGCGTCATGCTCGGCCTGGGCCGCGCCCTGGGCGAGACCATGGCGGTCACCTTCGTCATCGGCAACATGAACCAGCTGCAGTCGCCCTCGGTGTTCGAGGCCGCCAACAGCATCACCTCGGCCCTGGCCAACGAGTTTGCCGAGGCCGGCGAGGGCCTGCACCAGGCCTCGCTCATCTACCTGGGCCTGGTGCTGTTCTTCATCACCTTCGTGGTGCTGTCGCTGTCGCGCCTGTTGCTGGCGCGGCTGCGCCGGGACGAGGGGACGCGCGCATGACGGCCCCGCTTTTTTCCACCCCCGTGGCCCTGGAGCGCGCGCGGCGCCAGCGCTGGGCGGCGCGGCGGCGCGTCAACCGCATCGCGCTCGCGCTGTCGCTGCTGGCCATGGCCTTTGGCGTGTTCTGGCTGCTGTGGATCCTGTGGGAGGTGCTGCGCCTGGGCCTGGCGGGCCTGACCCTGTCGGTGTTCACCGAGATGACGCCGCCGCCGGGCGAGGAGGGGGGCTTGGCCAACGCGCTCTTCGGCTCGCTCGTCATGGTGCTGCTGGCCACCTGCGTAGGCACGCCTGTGGGGGTGCTCGCCGGCATCTACCTGGCCGAATACCGCGGCGGCTGGCTGGCGGCCTGCACGCGCTTCGTCAGCGACATCCTGCTGTCGGCGCCCAGCATCGTCATCGGCCTGTTCGTATATGCGGTGGTGGTGGCGCGTTTCAGGAGCTTCTCGGCCTGGGCCGGCCTGCTGGCGCTGGCGCTGATCGTCATCCCCATCGTCATCCGCACGACGGAAAACATGCTGCTGCTGGTGCCAGCCAGCCTGCGCGAGGCGGCCTATGCGCTGGGCACGCCCCAGTGGAAGGTCACCCTGATGGTGGCGCTGCGCGCGGCGCGCGCGGGTGTGGTCACCGGCGTGCTGCTGGCGGTGGCCCGCATCGCCGGCGAGACGGCGCCGCTCCTGTTCACCGCGCTCAACAACCAGTTCTGGAACGCCGACCTGTCGCGGCCCATGGCCAGCCTGCCGGTGACCATCTTCAAGTTCGCCATGAGCCCTTATGAGAACTGGCAGCGCCTGGCCTGGGCGGCGGTGCTCCTGATCACCCTGGCCGTGCTGGCGCTCAATATCCTGGCGCGCGTGCTGGCGCGGCAGAAGTAGTAGCCGGCCCGCGCCTTTTCCTGTTCCACCCCTTCATCCACAGCCTGACCGCCATGCCGCATCCACAGCCACAGGTCCCGGCCGCGCCCCCGAAGATCGCGGTGCGCGACCTGCACTTTCACTACGGGCGCTTCCACGCCCTCAAGGGCATCGACCTGGACATTCCGCGCAACCAGGTCACGGCCTTCATCGGCCCCTCGGGCTGCGGCAAGTCCACGCTGCTGCGCACCTTCAACCGCATGTTCGAGCTCTACCCCGACCAGCGCGCCCAGGGCCGGATTCTGCTGGACGGCCAGGACGTGCTGCACAGCGGCGAGGACGTGGCGCTGCTGCGCGCGCGCGTGGGCATGGTGTTCCAAAAGCCCACGCCGTTCCCGATGTCCATCCACGACAACATCGCCTTCGGCGTGAAGCTGTTCGAGCGCCTGTCGGCCGCCGACATGGACGACCGGGTGGAGTGGGCGCTCCGGAAGGCCGCCCTGTGGGACGAGGTCAAGGACAAGCTCAGGCAAAGCGGCGCCAGCCTCTCGGGCGGGCAGCAGCAGCGCCTGTGCATCGCCCGGGGCATCGCCGTGCTGCCCGAGGTGCTGCTGCTGGACGAGCCCTGCTCGGCGCTGGACCCGATCTCCACGGCCAAGATCGAGGAGCTGATCGCCGAGCTCAAGCAGGACTACACGGTGGTCATCGTCACCCATAACATGCAGCAGGCCGCGCGCTGCAGCGACTGGACGGCCTATATGTACCTGGGCGAGCTGGTGGAGTTCGGCGCCACCGAGCAGATGTTCATCAAGCCCGCGCGGCGCGAGACCGAGGACTACATCACCGGGAGGTTCGGATGAGCGACAAGCACCTGTCCACGCAGTTCGACAGCGAACTCAATGCCATCTCGGCGCGCGTCATGGAGCTGGGTGGCCTGGTGGAGTCGCAGATCCGCCTGGCGATCGCGGCGCTGGCGCAGTTCAGCGCCGAGGCGGCCGCCCAGGTCGAGGAGCTGGAGCAGCGCGTCAACACCCTCGAGGTGGAGATCGACCACGCCCTGTCCACCACCATCGCGCGGCGCCAGCCCACGGCGCGCGACCTGCGGCTGCTGCTGGCGTTTTCCAAGGCCACGGCCAACCTGGAGCGCATGGGCGACGAGGCCACGCGCATGGCGCGCATGAGCCGCTCCATCATCGACAGCGGCGCCGCGCGCCAGCTGCCCACGGGCGACCTGCGCATGGCCGCCGACCTGGCCTCGGGCCTGCTGAGGAAGGCGCTGGACGCGTTTGCGCGCCTGGACACGCGCGCCGCGCTCGCCATCCTGAAGGAGGACGACCTGATCGACCGCGAGTTCGACGGCTTCGTGCGCAAGCTCGTCACCTACATGATGGAAGACCCGCGCACCATCTCGCCCAGCCTGGACCTGCTGTTTCTCGCCAAGGCCATCGAGCGCATCGGCGACCACTCCAAGAACGTGGCCGAACTCATCATCTACCTGGTCGAGGGGCGCGACGTGCGCCACCAGACGCTGCACGAGATCGAGTCCGCCCTGTCCTGAGCCGCGCCGCGGCCGCTTCACCTGCCCCCGCCCCATGAGCCCCATGCCCCGCGTGCTGATCGTCGAGGACGAGCCGCCGATCGCCGAACTGATTGCCGTCAACCTGCGCCACAACGGCTTCGAGCCCGTCTGGGTTGAGGACGGCGCCGCCGCCCAGCGCGAGCTCGATGCCCGCCTGCCCGACGTGGTGCTGCTCGACTGGATGCTGCCCGGCGAAAGCGGCCTGCAGCTGGCACGCCGCTGGCGCGCCGACGCGCGCACGCGCGGCGTGCCCATCCTGCTGCTCACGGCGCGCGGCGACGAGCCCGACAAGGTCGCGGGGCTGGACGCCGGCGCCGACGACTACATCACCAAGCCCTTTTCCACCCAGGAGCTGCTGGCGCGCATCCGCGCCGTGCTGCGCCGGCGCGCCCCCGAGCAGGCCGGCGAGCGCCTGGCCGCCGGGGCGCTGGAGCTGCACGGCGCCACGCACCGCGTGAGCTGGCAGGGGCGCGAGCTGAAGCTCGGGCCGACCGAGTACCGGCTGCTGCGCTACCTGATGGGCCACCCCGAGCGGGTGCACAGCCGCGCCCGGCTGCTCGACAAGGTCTGGGGCGACCACGTCTATATCGAGGAGCGCACGGTGGACGTGCACATCAAGCGCCTGCGCGAGTCGCTGGGCGAGGCCGGCCGCCTGATCGAGACCGTGCGCGGCGCGGGGTACCGGCTGACGGCTGCCGTCGGGGAAAATGAAAATTCATAGCATGATGTCCAGTTCATGCAATGGTTTGAAGATGATTCATTCTTGAAAACCAAGACTTGAGTCGACATGGCGCTCTCATTTGAATAGCAAACCCCGTTTTCCACCTCCACCATGCTGCCCCGCCTGTCGCTTTTCGCCCTGAGCCAGCTCGCCGGCGGCCTGGCGGGTGCCTGGCTGGCCGGCCCCTGGGGCGCCGTGGCCGGGCTGTGCGCCGCGCCCTGGCTGTGGCTGGCCTGGGACGGCTGGCAGGGGGCCCGCCTGCTGGCCTGGCTGCGCGCGGGCGAGGGCCAGCAGCCGCGCCTGGCGGGCCCCTGGGGTGAGGCGGCCGACCGCACGCGGCGCCTGCTGCGCCGGGGCCGCCAGCGCGAGCGCGCGGCCGATGCGCGGCTGGCGGCCATCCTGGCGGCGCTGCAGGCCTCGCCCAACGGGGTGACGCTGCTCGACGCGCAGGACCGCATCGAGTGGTGCAACCAGACCGCGCAGGAGCATTTCGGCATCGACGCCGGGCGCGACCGGCTGCAGCCCATCGCCAACCTGGTGCGCGAGCCCGAATTCGCCGTCTGCCTGGCCGCCAGCGAGCCCGGCGCCGGCGTGCTGCTGGCGGGCCGCGCGGGCACGGCCGCGCGGCCGGTGCGCCTGTCCGTGCACCTGCATGCCTATGGCGAGGGCCGGCGCCTGCTGCTGTCGCGCGACATCACGCAGCTGGAGCAGGCCGAGGCCATGCGGCGCGACTTCGTCGCCAACGTCTCGCACGAAATCCGCACGCCGCTGACCGTGCTGGTGGGCTTCGTCGAGACGCTGCAGAACCTGCCGCTGGCCGAGGCCGAGCGCGCGCGCTACCTCGCCCTGATGGCCGAGCAGGGCGCGCGCATGCAGCGCCTGGTGCAGGACCTGCTCACCCTGTCGCGCCTGGAGGGCAGCCCGCCGCCCGGCCTGGGCGACTGGGTGGACGCGGGCGCGCTGCTGCAGGGCTGCCAGGGCGAGGCGCAGCAGCTGTCGGCCCTGCTGTGCCCGCCGGGGCAGGGGCATGTGCTTGCCATTGCCGCGCCGGACGGCGCGGGCACGGGAGCGGCGATTGCCGGCAGCGCCGCCGAGCTGCACAGCGCCCTGGCCAACCTGCTGCACAACGCCGTGCGCTACACGCCGCCCGGCGGCCGCATCGAGGCCGGCTGGCAGCCGCTGGCCGATGGCGGGCTGCGCTTTTTCGTCAGCGACAGCGGCCCGGGCATCGCGCCCGAGCACCTGCCGCGCATCACCGAGCGCTTCTACCGCGTGGACGCCGGCCGCTCGCGCGGCAGCGGCGGCACGGGCCTGGGGTTGGCCATCGTTCGCCACGTGGCCCAGCGCCACGGCGCCGAGCTGCAGGTGGCCAGCACCCTGGGCGAAGGCAGCCGCTTCTGCATCGACTTTCCGCCCGCGCGCGTGCGCGGCGCCGCCGCCGGCAGCGCCTAGCGGGCGGGTAGGGGCTGGCGCGCGGGCCGCGCCTCGGCGCCAGTGGCCGGCAGCGCCAGCACCACGCCCGCGGCAGCCAGCAGCAGGGCGCCGGCCAGGCCGAAGGCCAGCCAGTGCGTGCCCAGGCGCTCGTAGCCCCAGCCCCCCAGCCAGGAGCTGGCCGTCGCGCCCACCTGGTGCCCCAGGTAGGACCAGCCATAGAGCACGCCCACCAGGCGCACGCCGAACACGTCCGCCAGGATGGCCGAGGACAGTGCGATGCTGCCCGCCCAGACGATGCCGCCCACGGCCGAGGTGCCGTATAGCTGCACCGTGCTGCCCGCCAGCAGCAGCGCGAAAAAGCCCAGCCCGCGCACGCCATAGATGGCCGCCAGCAGCCGGCGCCGCGGCAGCCGGTCGGCCAGGCGGCCCAGCACCACGGTGCTGGGAATGGCCACCAGGCCGATCAGGCCCACGCCCAGGGCGCTGGTGGTGGCGTCGAAGCCGTGGTCCATCAGCATGGGCATGCCGT
>NZ_DAMCAM010000014.1:0-53538 GCF_032059615.1 Melaminivora sp.
TCGGGCACGCGCCTGTTCGGCAAGATCACCAACATCGCCGACTACGGCGCCTTCGTCGAGCTCGAGCCCGGCATCGAAGGCCTGGTGCACGTCTCCGAGATGGACTGGACCAACAAGAACGTGGCCCCCTCCAAGCTGGTCAGCCTGGGCGACGAGGTCGAAGTCATGGTGCTGGACATCGACGAAGACAAGCGCCGCATCAGCCTGGGCATGAAGCAGTGCAAGGCCAACCCCTGGCAGGAATTCGCGCAGAACACCAAGCGCGGCGACCGCGTCAAGGGCCCGATCAAGTCCATCACCGACTTCGGCGTGTTCGTGGGCCTGGCTGCCGGCATCGACGGCCTGGTGCACCTGTCCGACCTGTCCTGGAACGAGCCCGGCGAAGCCGCCGTGCGCAACTACAAGAAGGGCCAGGAAGTCGAAGCCATCGTGCTGGCCGTGGACGTGGACCGCGAGCGCATCTCGCTGGGCATCAAGCAGCTCGACCAGGACCCCTTCACGACCTTCGTGACGGTCAACGACAAGGGCCAGACAGTCAGCGGCACGGTCAAGACCGTGGACGCCCGTGGCGCCGAGATCGACCTGGGCCAGGACATCGTGGGCTACCTGCGTGCCTCGGAAATCTCCCGCGACCGCGTGGAAGACGCCCGCAACGTGCTCAAGGAAGGTGACGAGATCACCGCCGTGGTGGTGAACGTGGATCGCAAGAGCCGCAACATCCAGCTGTCGATCAAGGCCAAGGACCAGGCCGACCAGCATGAAGCCATGGCCCACCTGTCGGCCCAGTCCTCGCGCGAGAACGCCGGCACGACCAGCCTGGGCGCCCTGCTGCGCGCCAAGCTGGATGGCTCGGACAAGTAATCCGCGCCACGGACGCAGCTGCCTGCGCCCCGGTCCTTGCCGCCCCTGAGAGGCGGCGCGGACCGCTCAAAACCAAGACAACGGGCGTCCACGGCGCCCGTTGTCTTTTCTTCCTCTCGCCTTCCGCCTGCCATGACCCGATCCGACCTCGTTGAAGAACTTGCAGCGCGCTTTGCCCAGTTCACGCAGCGCGATGCCGAGTACGCCGTCAAGACCATCCTGGATGCCATGGGCGACGCGCTGGTGCGCGGCCACCGCATCGAGATCCGCGGCTTTGGCAGCTTTTCCGTCAACCGCCGCCCACCCCGCCTGGGCCGCAACCCGCGCACGGGCGAGGCGGTGCAAATTCCGGAAAAGCGCGTGCCGCACTTCAAACCCGGCAAGGCCCTGCGCGAGGCAGTGGACCAGCAGCCCGCCGGGCCTGACAAAAACCATAGCTAAATCTCATTGCCCCGCCTTGGTTTGACGCCAAAACGATCAATGACCGGCGGCGGGCACGCACAAGCTCCTAGAATGGCGCCGGCCCGGGGGACGATGCATGAAATATTTTCTCTGGCTGCTCAAGGCAGCCATTTTTTTCACCCTTTTCGCCTTTGCTCTGAACAACCAGCAAAGCGCCACCGTACATTTCTTCTTCGGCACGGCCTGGACGGCACCCCTGGTGCTGGTGGTGCTGAGCGCCTTCGCCCTCGGCGTGGCCGTGGGAGTGCTGGGCATGGTGCCGCGCTGGTGGCACCACCGCAACGCTGCGCGCCGCGCGCAGACCGCACCCGCAGCGACCGACCAGGCGGCCGTATCCCCCCCGGCCGAACCCGACGGCGCGCTTGGCGCCCCCCTGCATGGAATTTGAACTGAGCTGGATCGTCCTGGGCCTGCCGCTGGCGTTCGCGCTGGGCTGGTTCGCCTCGCGGCTGGACCTGCGCCAGATGCGCGAGGACAGCCGCCGCGCGCCCAAGGCCTACTTCAAGGGGCTCAATTACCTGCTCAACGAGCAGCAGGATCAGGCCATCGACGCCTTCATCGAGGCCGTCCAGAGCGACCCCGACACCACCGAACTGCACTTCGCCCTGGGCAACCTGTTTCGCCGGCGGGGTGAATACAACCGCGCCGTGCGTGTGCACGAGCACCTGCTGTCGCGCGGCGACCTGGGGCGCGCCGACCGCGACCGCGCGCAGCACGCCTTGGCGCTGGACTTTCTCAAGGCCGGGCTGCTCGACCGCGCCGAAGACGCCCTGCTGCGCTTGGAAGGTTCGCCCTTCGAGTCCCAGGCGCGCATGGCGCTGCTGGCCATCTACGAGCGCTCGCGCGACTGGGCGCGCGCCAGCGACATCGCCCAGCGCATGCAGGACGCGCACCAGGGCGACTTCAGCACCCGCCAGGCGCATTACCTGTGCGAGCAGGCGCTGGCGCATGCCGCGCATGGCGAGCTGGAGGCCGCAAGGACTCTGTTCGAGCAGGCCGTCGCCAAGGCCCCGCAGGCCGGGCGCGCGCGCATCGAGCTTGCCCGCCTGGCCCAGCGTATGGGCCGGGACGCAGAGGCGCTGGAACACCTGCGCGCCCTGAGCGAGGCCGCCCCCGCCGCCCTGCCCTTGGCAGCCGCCCTGCTGGCCGAGACGGCGGCCCGCAGCGGCCAGGCCAGCCTGGCCCACACCCTGCTGGTGCGCCACTACGAGGCCATGCCCTCGCTCGACCTGGTGCAGGCCATCGTGGCGCTGGAGTCCGCGGGCGAAGCCGGCGCTGCGCAGGCGCGCCACTGGTGGCTGCGCCACCTGGACCATGAACCTTCTCTGGTGGCAGCCACGCAATGGCTGGCCGGCGAAACGCTGGGCCGCCAGCAGCACCACCCCCAGGTGCAGGGCGCCCTGGAGCATGCCTGCAAGCCGCTCACGCGCTATCGCTGCGCCGCCTGCGGCTTCGAGGCGCGCCAGCATTTCTGGCAGTGCCCGGGCTGCCAGAGCTGGGACAGCTACCCCGCCCGGCGGGTGGAAGAACTCTAGTTGCGGGCCGGGGGGTTCTGCTGCACAGTACCGACGCCACACATTTGCAAAGGGTCCGGTCATGCGCCTGCTTCCACGTCCCGCCGCCTTCATCGCCCTGGCCTTCGCGGGGCTCGTCCATTGCGGCGCGGCGCTGGCCCGCGTGGACGCCAACCACGCCAGCGAAGCGCAGCTCGACGGCATCAAGGGCATAGGCCCCGCCACGTCCGCGCGCATCCTGGCCGCGCGCAGCGAGCGCCCCTTTGCCGACTGGAACGACTTCATCGCGCGCGTCAGGGGCATCGGCCCGGCCACGGCGGCGCGCCTGTCCGACGAAGGCCTGCGCATCGGCGGCGCGCCCTACGCCGCCCCGCCCGCGGCCCGTGCGCCGGCCACCGCGCCCGCGGCCCGCTGACGCGGCCCCGTGCGTCCGCAGGGCGGCGTGCATAGCCCGCCTGGCGCTCGGTTTTCCATAGCAGGGGAATACCACCTTCCCCCTAAAATGGCCGGCCCATGTCCCTGGTTTTCCTGATCCTGCTGCCTTTCGTCGGCAGCCTGCTGGCAGCCGTGCTGCCGTCCAACGCACGCAACACCGAATCCACGCTGGCTGGCGTGGTCGCGCTGTTTTGCACTGTGCAGGCGGCCCTGGCCTTTCCGCGGATCGAAAACGGCGGCGTGCTGCGCGAGGAGATCGAGTGGCTGCCCGCCCTGGGCCTGAACCTGTCAGTGCGCATGGACGGTTTCGCCTGGATGTTCTGCATGCTGATCTTCGGCATCGGCACGCTGGTGGTGCTGTATGCGCGCTACTACATGTCGCCTGCCGACCCGGTGCCGCGCTTCTTCTCGTTCTTTCTGGCCTTCATGGGTGCCATGGCGGGCGTGGTGCTCTCGGGCAACCTCATCGTGCTGGTCTTCTTCTGGGAACTGACCAGCCTGTTTTCCTTCCTGCTGATCGGCTACTGGCACCACCGGCGCGACGCACGCCGGGGTGCGCGCATGGCGCTCACGGTGACGGCCTCGGGCGGGCTGTGCCTGCTGGCGGGGGTGCTGGTGCTGGGCCACATCGTCGGCAGCTACGAGCTCGACCAGGTGCTGGTGGCCGGCGAGCTGGTGCGCGCCGATCCGCTCTACCTCACGGTGCTGGTGCTGGTGCTGCTGGGGGCCTTCACCAAGAGCGCGCAGTTCCCGTTCCAGTTCTGGCTGCCGCACGCCATGGCCGCGCCCACGCCGGTGTCGGCCTATCTGCACTCGGCCACCATGGTCAAGGCAGGTGTCTTCCTGCTGGCGCGCCTGTGGCCCGTGCTGGGCGACACCGGGCCCTGGTTCTGGCTGGTGGGCGGCGCGGGTGCCTGCACCCTGCTGCTGGGCGGCTATGCGGCCATGTTCCAGAACGACCTGAAGGGGCTGCTGGCGTATTCGACCATCTCGCACCTGGGCCTGATCACCCTGCTGCTGGGCCTGAACAGCCCGCTGGCGCCGGTGGCGGCGGTCTTCCACATCATGAACCACGCCACGTTCAAGGCCTCGCTGTTCATGGCCGCGGGCATCGTGGACCACGAAACCGGCACGCGCGACATCCGCCGCCTGTCGGGCCTGCGCCGCATGATGCCGATTACTGCCACGCTGGCCACCGTGGCCAGCGCCGCCATGGCCGGGGTGCCGCTGCTCAACGGCTTCCTGTCCAAGGAGATGTTTTTCGCCGAGACCGTCTATCTCAACGCATCGCCCCTGGTAGCCATGGCGCTGCCGGTGGCGGCCACCATCGGCGGCATGTTCAGCGTCGCCTATTCGCTGCGCTTCGTACTGGACGTGTTCGGCGGCCCGCGCGCCACCGACCTGCCGCACGAGCCGCACGAGCCGCCGCACTGGATGCGCGTGCCGGTGGAGCTGCTGGTGCTGGCCTGCCTGGTGGTGGGCGTCTTCCCGGGCTGGGCCGTGGGCCGCTACCTGGACGCGGCCGCCCTGCCGGTGGTGGGCGGCGAGCTGCCCGCCTTTAGTCTCGCGGTGTGGCACGGCGTCAATGCCCCGCTCATCATGAGCGTGGTGGCGCTCGCGGGCGGCACGCTGCTGTACCTGATGCTGCGCCGCCAGCGCCACCGGCTGGACGCTGGCGCCGCGCCCCCGCTGCTGCCCCGCGTCACCGGCAAGGAGCACTTCGAGGTGGCGCTCACACTGCTCACGTCCGGGGCGCGCAGGCTGCGCCGGCTGCTGTCCACCACGCGACTGCAGTGGCAGATGCTCTGGCTGGTGCTGGCCACGCTGGTCGCCGCTGCCCTGCCCCTCGTGCTGGGCGGCAGCCTGCAGCACGGCGGGCGCCCGCAGCTGCCGCTGCCTGCGGCCTTCGTACTGCTGTGGACCATCGGCACGCTGTGCGCGCTGGCAGCGGCCTGGCAGGCCAAGTACCACCGCCTGGCGGCGCTGATCTTCATGGGCGGCGCCGGGCTGTGCGTGTGCGTCACCTTCCTGTGGTTTTCCGCGCCCGACCTGGCACTGACCCAGCTGGCCGTCGAGGTGGTGACCACGGTGCTGATCCTGCTCGGCCTGCGCTGGCTGCCCCGGCGCGACCAGAGCCTGCCGCCGGGCGACGCCAATGCCCTGGCCACGCGCGCACGGCGGCTGCGCGACCTGGTGATTGCCGCCGCGGCCGGCGGCGGCATGGCCTGGCTGGCCTTTGCCATGATGAGCCGGCCCTTTGCCGAGAGCACCTCGACCTTCTTCCTGGAGCGCGCCCTGAGCCAGGGCGGCGGCACCAACGTGGTCAACGTCATGCTGGTGGACTTCCGGGGCTTCGACACCTTCGGCGAGATCGTCGTGCTGGGCATCGTCGCCATCACGGTGTATGCGCTGCTGCGGCGCTTTCGCCCGGCCGGCGAGGCCATGGACCTGCCCGAGCAGCAGCGCTACCTGCCCGCCGACCTGCAGACCGACCTGCTCAACCCGCGCAACGCCGCCGACACCGCCATCGGCTACCTGATGGTGCCGGCGGTGCTGGTGCGCCTGCTGCTGCCCTTCACGGCGCTGGTGGCGCTGTACCTCTTCATGCGCGGGCACGATCGGCCGGGTGGCGGCTTCGTCGCCGGTCTGGTGTTCGCGGTCGGGCTGGTGCTGCAGTACATCGTCTCGGGCACTTCCTGGGTCGAGGCGCATATGAACATCCTGCCGCGCCGCTGGATCGCCACCGGCCTGCTGCTGGCCCTGGCCACCGGCCTGGGCGCCGTGGCGCTGGGCTACCCCTTCCTGACCAGCCACACGGCCGTGCTGCAGCTGCCGGTGCTGGGCGAGCTGCACGTGGCCAGTGCCATCTTCTTCGACATCGGCGTGTTCGCCCTGGTGGTGGGAGCCACGCTGGTCATCCTCACCGCCATCGCCCATCAGTCGGTGCGCAGCCACCGCTGGCATGCGCGCATGCTCGAAGAAGAGCAGCTGGCCATGGCGGCACTGGTGAGCTATGACGACGAGCCGCATCCCCCTGCGGCGGCGGGGGCGCGCTGATGGAAGCCATCCTCGCAATCGCCATCGGCGCGCTCACCGGCTCGGGCGTGTGGCTGCTGCTGCGCCCGCGTACCTTCCAGGTCATCATGGGCCTGTCGCTGCTGTCCTATGCCGTCAACCTGTTCATCTTCAGCATGGGGCGCCTGGGCCTGGAGGTGGGTAAGGAGCCCGTCATCCAGCCCGGCGTGCCTCTCGACCTGCAGCACTACACCGACCCGCTGCCCCAGGCCCTGGTGCTCACCGCCATCGTGATCGGCTTTGCCATGACGGCGCTGTTTCTGGTGGTGCTGCTGGCCTCGCGCGGCGTCAGCGGCACCGACCACGTGGACGGCGTGCACGGACGCGACGAGCAGGAGATGCCATGAGCGCCCTGCTGTCCGAACTGGCGGCACGCTGCATGCCGCACCTGATGCTGGCGCCCATCGGCCTGCCGCTGCTGACCGCGGCGCTGACGCTGCTCATGGGCGAGGAGCGCCAGCGCGTCAAGCTCGCGCTGAACATCGTCTCCACCGCGCTGGGCCTGCTGGTGGCGGTGGCGCTGCTGCGCTGGGCGCACCACGTGGACACCCCCGCCGACATGGGCGTGTACCTGCAGGGCAACTGGATCGCCCCCTTCGGCATCGTGCTGGTGCTCGACCGCCTGTCGGCCCTGATGCTGGTGCTGACCATGGTGCTGGCGCTGTGCTGCGTGGTCTTTGCCGGCACGCGCTGGCACCGCGCGGGCGTGCACTTCCATGCCCTGTTCCAGCTGCAGCTGATGGGCCTGGCGGGCGCCTTCCTCACGGGCGACCTGTTCAACCTGTTCGTCTTCTTCGAGATCATGCTGGCCGCCTCCTACGGCCTGCTGCTGCACGGCTCGGGGCGCGCGCGGGTGCAGTCGGGCCTGCACTACATCGCCGTGAACCTGGCCGCGTCCTCGCTGTTCCTGATCGGCGCGGCCATGCTCTACGGCATCACCGGCACGCTCAACATGGCCGACCTGGCCCAGCAGGTGCCCCACGTGGCTGCCGCCGACCGCGGGCTGCTGCATGCGGCAGCCGCCATCCTGGCCACGGCCTTTCTCATCAAGGCCGCCGTGTGGCCGCTGAACTTCTGGCTGGTGCCCGCCTACAGCGCCGCCACGGCGCCCGTGGGCGCCCTGTTTGCCGTCATGACCAAGGTCGGCGTCTACACCCTGCTGCGGCTGTGGACGCTGCTGTTTGGCAGCGAGGCCGGTGCCTCGGCCCTGTTCGGCGGCCTGTGGCTGGTGGGCGCGGGCATGGCGACCATGGCGTTTGGCGCCATCGGCATGCTGGCCTCGCAGCGCCTGGCGCACTTGGCGGGCTTTGCTGCCGTGCTGTCCTCGGGCACGGTGCTGGCGGCCTCCGGCCTGGGGCAGAACCAGCTCACGGCGGCCATGCTGTACTACCTGCCGGGCTCGACGCTGGCCATCGGCGCGCTGTTCCTGCTGGCCGACCTGATCGAGCGCTGGCGCACCGACGGCACGGACCTGCGCGGCCACGATGGCGACGAGGCGCCCTTTCTCACGCCCGAGCTGGTGCCCACGCCGGGGCTGAACCTGGACGACGAAGAGCAGGTGCTGGTGGGCCGCGCCATCCCCGCAGGGGCGGCGGTGCTGGGGCTGGCCTACCTGGTGTGCACCCTGGTCATCGCCGGCATGCCGCCGCTGTCGGGCTTCGTCGGCAAGTTCGCCATGCTGAACGCCGTGCTCAACCCGCTGGGCCTCGAATCGTCGGCCGGCACGCAGCCGGGCGGCTGGGGCTGGACGCTGCTGGCGCTGCTGATCGGCACGGGTCTGCTCTCGCTCATTGCACTGACGCGCACCGGCATGCGCCACTTCTGGGCCGCGCACGATCGCCAGCCGCCGCGCCTGCACGTGTTCGAGGGCCTGCCGCTGGCGGCGCTGCTGGCCGCCTGCGTGGCGCTGGCGCTGCGCGCCGAGCTGGTCATGGCCTACACCGAGGCCACGGCCAACGGCCTGCACGCGCCGGCCAACTACGTGCGCGCCGTGCTGCAGGCCCAGCCCATCCCCGGGCCGGTCACGCCGCCGGGCAGCCAGATCCGGCCCGGCACGGTCAAGGAGACGCCATGAGGGACAAGCTGCTGCCGGCGCCGCTGGTTTCAGTGGGCCTGTTCCTGATGTGGCTGATCCTCAACCACTCGGTGAGCCCGGGCCACCTGCTGCTGGCGCTCATCCTGGCGCTGGTCCTGCCGGTGCTGTTTCGCAGCCTGCGGCCGCAGCGCGTGAGCGTACACCGCCCGCTCACCATACTGCGGCTGTGCTGGATCGTCATGGTGGACACCACCGAGTCCAACATCGCCGTGCTGCGCGCGCTGCTGCGGTCCGGGCCGCCCGAGCACGCTGCCGATTTCGTGACCATCCCGCTGGAGCTGCGCGACCCCAACGCCCTGGCGGTGCTGGCCATGATCGTGTGCATCACGCCCGGCACGTCCTGGGCCGAGCTGTCGCTGGACCGCTCGCTGCTGATGCTGCACGTGCTGGAGGTGGCCGACCGCCAGGCCATCATCGAGCACGTCAAGACGCGCTACGAGCGCCCGCTGATGGAGATCTTCGAATCATGATGACGAGTCCGGTCCTTTCCTGGGCCGTGCCCGCGGCCCTGGTGCTGCTGGCGCTGGCCATGGTGCTGTGCCTGGCGCGCGTGGCCTGGGGCCCGCATGCGCAGGACCGCGTGCTGGCGCTGGACTGCATGTACCTGAACGGCATGCTGTTCATGCTGGTGCTGGGCATCCAGTACGGCAGCGCCAACTATTTCGAGGCAGCCATGCTGATCGCGCTGCTGGGCTTCGTCAGCTCCACGGCCCTGGCCAAGTTCCTGCTGCGCGGCGAGGTGATCGAGTGAGCGCCGCCGCCCTGCCGCTGTGGCTGGACATCACCATCTCGGTGCTGGTGCTGGTCGGCGCCTTCATCGCCTTCATGGGCTCCTTCGGCCTGCTGCGCCTGAAGACCTATTTCGAGCGCGTGCACGCCCCTTCCATCATCGCCACGCTGGCCTGCTGGTGCGTCATGCACGCCACGCTGATCTATTTCTCGGCCATCGACCGGCTGGCCCTGCATTCGCTGCTGATCGCCCTGTTCGTCGCCGTCACCGTGCCGGTGACCACCATCTTCCTGATGCGCGCGGCGCTGTTTCGTGCGCGCCGCCTGGGTGAGCCGGTGCCGCCCAGCCTGAGCCGCGTGGTCGGCCCCGGGCACCAGGAAGGCCGCGATTCCTGAAGGCTGGACCGTCAGCCAAAAAGATAGCTACAAGCCATTGCCCAGTCAGGGCAAAAGGCACTTTTTCATCTGAAACCACGCCCCGGCGGGGAGACCTTTGCGGCATGCACGACGAACGGACATCGCCCCCGGCCCAGGTGCTGCTGGACCTGCGCATCGAGCGCACCCTGGACGCCTGGCTGCAGCGCTTCACCCAGCCGCGCTGGCGCGGCTGCCACCTGGAGGGCTGGCTGTTCGAGGGCCGCGATGCGCGCCGCGCGGCCGAAGCCCGGCTGGCCGCGGCCGGAGTGCAGGCGCGCCTGCACAGCGCCTACAAGCCGCTGGTGCAATACATCCTTGACGCCGGGCTGGACGCTGCTCAGGTCGCCCGCGCGCAGGTGCGCTACCCCACCCCGGCCGTGGGCCCGGCCCGGCGCTTCGCGCTGGAGGCCTATCCCCTGGGCGCCTGGCTGGCCGAGGGCGCCCTGGTGCTGGAGCCGCGCGCCGATCACGAGCCCTGGTACGACCTGGAGCTGACGCTGCACGATGGCCGCAGCCACCAAGCGCGCGTGCACGCCCCCAACCGCCAGCACCCGGACGAGACCGGCGCCCCGGCTCTGTCCCCGACCGGCTGGCTGCGCGTGGGCACGCAGGCCGGCCCGGCAGACCTGCTCGACTGCGCCGTCACCACCGACTACGAGTTGCTCCACCAGCAGGCCCTGCAGGCCGTGCGCGAGCACCCCTTCGGCACGGCCGAGCCTTATTTCGAGCGGCTGGAGCTGCGTGCGGAGTTGCCCGGCTACGAGGAGCCCCTGCCCTGGGCAGGCGAGACGCTGAGCACGGTCGAGGCCCTGCACGAGGACCTGTACTTCTCGCTGCTGGAGCACTTCCAGTTCCGCAGCGGCCGCGCGCCCGGCGACCGGCGGCTACAGCCCGGCCAGATCGTGCCCGACGTGCGCCTGGGCGCCACCGGGCCGCGCCTGCGCGTGGCGCTCCTGCCGCTGCCTGCCACTTTGCCGGCGGGCCGTGATGCGCGGGCCCAGGCACCCACCCCCCTGGCGCTGCTGGACGCCACCCCCACGCCCGAGCACATCGAACGCATCTTGCACGGCTGGCCCGCCACGCAGCGCTTTGCCGCGCCCACGCGCCAGGGTCGCACCGTGCACGGCCTGTACCGCGCCGGCGCGCAGCATCCGGTCTTCATCAGCGCCGGCCAGCACGCCAACGAGACCTCGGGCATCGTCGGCGCACTGCGCGCGGCCGGCGTGCTGCAATCGGAGCCGGGCGCGCACTTTGCCCTCATCGCGCTGGAAAACCCCGACGGCTATGCCCTGCACCGCGAGCTGTGCGCCCACCACCCGGGCCACATGCAGCACGCGGCGCGCTACACGGCCCTGGGCGACGACGTGGAATACCGCGAGACCGTGCCTCTGCTCGAACGCGAGGCGCGCGAGACGGCCTTGCGCCTGTCGGGCGCGCAGCTGCACGTCAACCTGCACGGCTACCCCGCGCATGACTGGACGCGACCGCTGTCGGGCTACGTGCCGCGCGGCTTCGAGCACTGGATGCTGCCCAAGGGGTTCTTCCTGATCCTGCGCCACCACCCGGGCTGGGAGCAGCCCGCACGCGCCCTACTGTTGGCCGTGTGCGCGCAGCTGGCGCGGGTGCCGGGCCTGGCGGCTTTCAACGCACGCCAGCGCGCCCTGTATGAGTTCCATGCCGGCGCGCTGCCATTCGAGGTGATCGACGGCATCGCCTGCATGCAGGCCGAGACCACGCGCGATGCGCCGGTTACCCTGATCACCGAGTTTCCGGACGAGACCCTGCAGGGCGAAGCGTTCCGCTTTGCCCACACGGTGCAGATGCAGTCCACACTGGCAGCCGTGCGGGCCTGGCAGGCAATTGCGCCAAGCCTGCCCGTGCCCCGCGCTGGCTAAAGGCAGGTGCGGGCCCGCGGCGGCTCTCGCACGGGGGCAGGCTGGGATTGCCAGCGCGGCCCCCGTGCTAAAGCACTGGGCAAGCTGGTCGCGGCGGCCATCCGGACGTCGCCCTGCAGCGTAGAGGGGTGCAGGAATGGATTTCATGACGAAACCTGCGCCGCCCGCTCCTGCTACAGTGTTCTCTCAGGGGCCGGTACCGACCCCCTTCAAAGGATTGCGATGAACAACCAGGCGCTGAACCAGTTCGCCTACCACAGCAAGCTGGCCAACGGTTACGACGTCAACTGCGTGGGCCCCATCATCAAGGCCGCCCGGGTCTTCAACGCCCTGCATGGAATCACCGGCGTGCTGCTGTTCGATGGCGAACGCTTTTTTCAGTATGTCGAGGGCGAGTCGGCCACGATCAATGCGCTGGCGGAACGCATCCACCGGGACCCGCGTCACCAGCATGTGACTGCCCTGCTCCACGAGCCCCTGCACACGGGCAGACGCTATCCCCACTGGTCCATGGCCTTCTCCAGCGTGGACGAAGACGCCATCATCGATCAAATGATCGCAAGCACACCCCATGAAGCAGTGGCCTTGCTCTTGGACAGACACCTGACGCTAGACATCGACTGAGCCGATCGGTGTTGCGCGCTCCTCAAAAGAAAAAGCCGCCCAACGCGGGGCGGCTTGATCAATTTGAGAACCTGAGAAGTTCCCCAGCAGTTCCCTGAAAATCTGGAAGCTGGTCACTTCCAGAGGGAAAAGTTGGTAGGCGCGATTGGACTCGAACCAACGACCCCCACCATGTCAAGGTGGTGCTCTAACCAGCTGAGCTACGCGCCTGGGTCTTTTGATTGCTGACTCCCAAAGGAATCAGCAATTTCTACGAAAAAATGGTCGGCGTGGCGGGATTCGAACTCGCGACCCCTTGCACCCCATGCAAGTGCGCTACCAGGCTGCGCTACACGCCGACAAGACCAAGAGTATATATCGAAAAAACGGCCTCAAAAAAGAATGGCCCGAATTTCTTCCAGCTCGCGGCGCAGCGCGACCGCGTCGGTGGCGCAGCCCGCCAGCGCGGGGCCATCAGCCAGCTGCAAAGGCTCGATGCGTGGGGGCGTGGCCACCGCTGCCTGCAGGGGTTCGGCGGCGGCGGCGCGGCCCGCCTGGGCCAGCTCCTGCAGGCGGTTGCGCGCGCCGCTGATGGTGAAGCCCTGCTCGTACAGCAGCTCGCGGATGCGCCGGATCATCAGCACCTCGTGGTGCTGGTAGTAGCGCCGGTTGCCGCGCCGCTTCATGGGGCGCAGCTGGGTGAATTCCTGCTCCCAGTAGCGCAGCACGTGCGGCTTGACACCGCACAGTTGCGCCACCTCACCGATGGTGAAGTAGCGCTTGGCAGGGATGGGAGGCAGCACGTCACTCATGGCACAAACAGGGAGTCAGGGCAGCGGCCGAAGCGACAAGGGTAGCGCAGAAGGCGCGCCGGCGCCCCCCGGGCTGATCACAGCTTGTCGTCCCCGCCCTCCTGCAATTGCTCCTTGAGCTTGCTGCTGGCATGGAAGGTGACGACGCGCCGCGCCTTGATGGGGATGGATTCCCCGGTGCGCGGGTTGCGCCCCGGCCGCGCGGCCTTGGTGCGGATCTGGAAGTTGCCAAAACCCGACAACTTCACGTCCTCACCCTCGATCAGGCGCTGGCCCATCAGGGTAAAGAAGGCGTCCACCATGTCCTTGGCCTCGCGCTTGTTCATGCCGATCTGCTCGAACAGCAGCTCGGCCAGCTGCGCCTTGGTGAGCGCGGGCGATTCCAGGCTGTGCAGCTCCAGCCCCAGCTCTGGCCCGGTGTCGGCGCCCGTGGCGCCCGGGGTTCGGGTGCCGGTCATCGCAGCCGCGCCCCCACGTGTTCGGCCAGCGCCTGCAGCACGCGCTGCACGGCGGCGTCGATCTCGGCGTCCTGCAGCGCGGCTGCGTCGCTCGATAGCGTCAGGCGGATGGCCAGGCTCTTCTCGCCCGCGGCCAGCCCGCCAGTGCCGCCCGGCTGCCCGGCCCGCTCGGGTTGGGGGCGGAAGACGTCGAACAGCACGGCCGAGCGCAGCAGGCCGGGCGCCAGCGCGCCGCGCACGGCCTGCATGACCTGGTCGTGCGTGATGCGCTCGGCCACCACCACGGCGATGTCGCGCTCCACGTCCTGGCGCCGCGGCACCGGGGCGAACTGCGGCACGGGGCGGCGCAGCACGGCGTCCAGCTCCAGCTCGAACAGCACGGGTGCGGCGGGCAGCTCCCAGCCCTGGCGCCAGCGCGGGTGCAGCTCGCCCACGTAGCCGATGGCCTGGCCATCCAGCAGCACGCGCGCGCAGCGGCCCGGGTGCAGCGCCGGGTGCTCTGCCGCCTCGAACGTGGGCTGCAGCGGCGCCAGCAGCGCCTGCACGTCGCCCTTGGCGTCGAAGAAATCGACGGCGCGGGCGCGCTCGCCCCACTGCAGGCGATCGACCGGGCCGTAGGCCAGGCCTGCCACGCGCATGGGCTGGGCGATGCCCTCGACCGTGGTGTCGCTGGCGGGCACGCCGGCGTCGCGCGCGAACACGCGGCCCAGCTCGAAGACCCGCACGCGCGGGGCCTTGCGGTCAAGGTTGAACTTGAGCACCTGCATGAGCGAGCCCAGCAGCGACGAGCGCATCACGCTCAGCTGGCTGGCGATCGGGTTGAGCAGGCGGATGGGCGCGTCGTTGCCAGCCAGCTCGCGCTCCCAGCGCTCCTCGACGAAGCTGAAGTTGATGGTTTCCTGGTAGCCCAGCGCCGCCAGGGCGCGGCGCACGGCAAAGCTGCTGCGGCGTGCCTCGGGCCGCACGCGCGCGGTGATGGGCGCCAGCGGCGGCGTGGTCGGCAACTGCTCGTAGCCCACCATGCGCGCCACTTCCTCGATCAGGTCTTCCTCCAGACGCAGGTCGAAGCGGTAGGCCGGCGGCAGCACCACCAGCACCCCGCCCTCCTCGGCGCGCACGTCCAGGCCCAGGCGCTCGAGCGCCTGCAGGCAGTGCGCCTCGCTCAAGGGCATGCCGATGACCTTGGCGGCGCGCGCCACGCGCATGCGCACGGGCTCGGGCCGGGGCAGGTTGACCTGCTGGTCGTCCACCGGGCCGCAGCACGTCTCGTCGGTGCCGCAGATCTGCAGAACCAGCTGCGTGATGCGCTCGATGTGCTCGACCGTCCCTTCCGGGTCCACGCCGCGCTCGAAGCGGTGGCCGGCGTCGGTGGAGAAGTTGTAGCGGCGCGAGCGCCCGGCGATCGCTGCCGGCCACCAGAAGGCGGCCTCGACATAGATGTTCTTCGTGTCATCGCCCACGGCCGTGGCGTCGCCGCCCATGATGCCGGCCAGCGACTCCACCTGGGCGGAATCGGCGATCACGCCGACCTTCTCGTCCACCGTGATGGTGTTGCCGTTGAGCAGCTTGAGCTGCTCGCCCGCCCTGCCCCAGCGCACCTCCAGGCCACCATGGATCTTGTCCAGGTCGAAGATGTGCGAGGGCCGGCCCAGCTCGAACATGACGTAGTTGGAGATGTCCACCAGCGGCCCCACGCTGCGCTGGCCGCAGCGCTCCAAGCGCTCGACCATCCACTGCGGCGTGCGCGCGCGCGGGTCGACGCTGCGCACGATGCGGCCGGAAAAGCGCCCGCACAGGTCGGGCGCCTGAACGTCCACGGGCAGGCGGTCGTCGATCTGCGTGGCCAGCCGGGGGAACTCGGGGCGCAGGAGCGGCGCGCCGGTCAGCGCCGCCAGCTCGCGCGCCACGCCGAAGACACTCAGGGCATGCGCCAGGTTGGGCGTGAGCTTGAGGGTGAACAGGGTGTCGTCCAGCAGCAGGTGCTGGCGGATGTCCTGGCCCAGGGGCGCGTCGGCGGCCAGCTCCAGCAGGCCGCCATGGTCGTCGGACAGGCCGAGCTCGCGGCCCGAGCACAGCATGCCGCGGCTTTCCACGCCACGCAGCTTGCCGACCTTGATGACGAAGGGCTTGCCGTCGTCGCCCGGCGGCAGCTCGGCGCCCACCAGCGCGCAGGGCACGCGGATGCCCACGCGCGCATTGGGCGCGCCGCAGACGATGTTCAGCAACTCGGGCCCGCCCACGTCCACCTGGCACACGCGCAGGCGGTCGGCGTTGGGGTGCTGCACGGCCTCGCGGATCTCGCCGACGACGATCTTGGTGAACGGCGGCGCGACCGGGCGCAGCTCCTCGACCTCCAGGCCGGCCATGGTCAGGGTGTCGGCCAGTTCCTGGGTGGACAGGGGCGGGTTGCAGAACTCGCGCAACCAGGATTCAGGAAATTGCATGTTCGGGACTTTCGGCGTTTTGCTCTTGAAAACAGAGCATCATCTCGGCGCGAGCAAAGGATTTCAGGATGAAAACACCCGGAAAACCTTGAATGCTGCTGACCTTGTGCTCTGCTTTTGATAGAAAAAGGCGGCTGGCCTTACTGAAACTGCGACAGGAAGCGGATGTCGCCGTCAAAGAACAGGCGCAGGTCGTTCACGCCATAGCGCAGCATGGTCAGCCGGTCCGGGCCCATGCCGAAGGCAAAGCCGATGTAGCGCTCGGGGTCCAGCCCCATGTTGCGGACCACATTGGGGTGCACCTGGCCCGCACCCGACACCTCCAGCCAGCGGCCGGCCAGCGGCCCGGTCTGGAACTGGATGTCGATCTCGGCACTGGGCTCGGTGAAGGGAAAGAAGCTGGGGCGAAAGCGCAGCACCAGGTCATCGCTTTCAAAGAAGGTGCGGCAGAAATCGGTGAAGACGACCTTCAAGTCCTTGAAGCTCACGTTCTCGCCGATCCACAGACCCTCGCACTGGTGGAACATGGGCGAGTGCGTGGCGTCCGAGTCCACGCGGTAGGTGCGGCCCGGGGCGATGACGCGAATCTCGGGCATGGCCTGGCCGGCGTCGATCAGGTGGCGGTGGCGCTTGACGTGCTGCACGGCGTAGCGCACCTGCATGGGGCTGGTGTGCGTGCGCAAGAGGTGCGGCGCCGACGCGCTGCCGCCCTCGACGTAGAAGGTGTCGTGCATGGAGCGCGCCGGATGGTCCTCTGGCGTGTTGAGCGCAGTGAAGTTGAACCAGTCGGTCTCGATCTCCGGGCCGTCGGCCACGTCAAAGCCCATGGAGCCGAAGATCTGCTCGATGCGCTCCAGGGTGAGCGAGACCGGGTGCAGGCCGCCCGCGCCGCGCCTGCGCCCGGGCAGGGTCACGTCCAGTGCTTCGGCCTTCAGCTGGCGCTCCAGCTCGGCGTCCTGCAGCTGCTGGCGGCGCTCGGCCAGGGCCGATTCCACGCCCTGCTTGGCCACGTTGATAGCCGCGCCGCGCGTCTTCTTCTCCTCGGGCGAGAGCTGCGCCATGCCCTTCATCAGCTCGGTCAGCCGGCCCGACTTGCCCAGGAACTGGGCCTTGGCGTTTTCCAGCTCGGCCGGGGTTGCACAGCGCGCGAACGACTCGCGCGCACTCGTCACCAGGGAATCCAACTCGTTCATGTTGCTCTTTGCGAAAAAACAAGGGCTAGTGCCCTTTCAAGCCCTAGCCCTTGCTGTTGGCGCGCCGGCAGCTATGCAAACGATAGCGGCCGGTTCGTAGACTCAACTCAAGCGGCCAGCTTGGCCTTGACTTGCTCCACGATGCTGCCGAAGGCAGCCTTGTCGTGCACCGCGAGGTCGGCCAGCATCTTGCGGTCGATCTCGATGGCTGCCTTCTTCAGGCCGTTGGTGAACTGGCTGTAGGTCAGGCCCAGTTCACGGGCAGCGGCGTTGATACGGGCAATCCACAGTTGGCGGAACACGCGCTTCTTGGCGCGGCGGTCACGGTAGGCGTACTGGCCCGCCTTCATCACCGCCTGCTTGGCGATGCGGTAGACGTTGCCACGACGGCCGCGGAAACCCTTGGCCAGTGCGAGAACCTTCTTGTGACGGGCGCGTGCCGTTACACCACGTTTGACGCGAGGCATGTGTTTTCTCCTTGTTCGTCAGTGTGAATTACAGGCCGGCCATGGGCAGCATCTTGGCGATGGAGCCCATGTCACCTTCGTGCACGTTCACAATGCCACGCAGGTGGCGCTTGTTCTTGGTGGTCTTCTTGGTCAGGATGTGACGCTTGAAGGCTTGACCGCGCTTGACGGTGCCACCCGGACGAACGCGAAAACGCTTCTTCGCGCTGCTCTTGGTCTTCATTTTGGGCATTGAAATGCTCCTTGACATTGTGCTCGTGAGGCGTTTGCACACCGCTGTGCAACCTTGCAGGCCCCGAGCCACTTCTTGGGTGCGGCGGGGCGTCATTCCCGCCGCGGGGCAGCGCACCAGGGCGCCGCCTTCTGGCCAGCCGCCCCGAAAGGGCCACCGGCCGGACTCTTCAAATAGGTCGTTCCCGCGTCAGTCCGCCGCCTGCGAGGCGCCTTCGGCGGCCGGCTTGGCCGCAGCCACGGCCTTCTTGCGCGCCGGCGCGATCATCATGATCATCTGGCGGCCTTCCAGCTTGGGGAACTGCTCGACCAGGATGCTGTCGGCCAGCTCGTCGCGCAGGCGATTGAGCAGGGCCAGGCCCAGCTCCTGGTGCGTGATCTCGCGGCCACGAAAGCGCAGCGTGACCTTGACCTTGTCGCCCTCGGCCAGGAAGCGGCGGATGTTGCGCATCTTGATCTGGTAGTCGCCCTCGTCGGTGCCGGGGCGGAACTTCACTTCCTTGATCTCGATGACCGTCTGCTTGGCCTTGGCCTCGGCCGCCTTCTTCTGCTCCTGGTACTTGAACTTGCCATAGTCCATCAGGCGGCAGACGGGCGGATTGGCCGTGGCGGCAATTTCCACCAAGTCCACATCCAGCTCGCCAGCCATGCGCAGGGCGTCCTGCAAGCTGACGATGCCCAGGGGCTCGTTCTCGGGGCCGGACAGGCGCACTTCAGGCGCCATGATTTCCCGGTTCAGGCGGTGCTTGCGCTCCTCGCGGTGGCGGCGGTCACGAAATTCGGTAGCGATGGTTCTCACCCTTAATCAAAAAAGCTACGAAAAGCATAGCTGCTTACGCACAACCCGTGCGCTTCCAAGCGGTATTTGACCCAAAAAGAATCAGGCTTTGGAGGCGATGTCCCGTGCGATCAGTTCGACGAATGCGTCGAAGGACATCACACCGAGGTCTTTGCCACCCCGGGCACGCACCGCCACCGTTCCGGCCGCCTTTTCCTTGTCGCCGGCGACGAGGATATAGGGCAGCTTTTGCAGCGAATGCTCGCGTATTTTATACGTGATCTTTTCGTTGCGCAGATCCGTCACCACCCTAAGGTCTTGATTCGGCAATGCTTTTTGCAGCTTTGCGGCTATTTCGCGACAGTAATCCTGTTGCGCATCGGTGATGTTCAGCACCGCCACCTGCACCGGCGCCAACCAGGTGGGCATGGCGCCGGCGTGCTGCTCGATCAGGATGCCGATGAAGCGTTCCAGGCTGCCGACGATGGCGCGGTGCAGCATGACCGGGCGGTGGCGCGCGCCGTCCTCGCCGACGTACTCGGCCTCCAGCCGCTCGGGCATGGAAAAGTCCACCTGGATGGTGCCGCACTGCCACTGCCGGCCGATAGCGTCCTTCAGCGTGTACTCGATCTTGGGGCCATAGAAGGCGCCCTCGCCCGGCGACAACTCGTAGGCGCAGCCCGATGCCTCCAGGCTGTGGATCAGCGCCGCCTCGGCCTTGTCCCAGCTTTCGTCGGAGCCGATGCGCGCCTCGGGCCGCGTGGCGACCTTGTAGATGATGTCGGTGAAGCCGAAGTCGGCGTAGACCTTCTGCAGCAGGCGCGTGAAGGCCAGCACCTCGGGCTGGATCTGGTCTTCGGTGCAGAAGATGTGGCCGTCGTCCTGCGTGAAGCCGCGCACGCGCATGATGCCGTGCAGCCCGCCCGTGGGCTCGTTGCGGTGGCAGTTGCCGAACTCGCCGTAGCGCAGCGGCAGGTCGCGGTAGCTCTTGATGCCCTGCTTGAAGATCAGGATGTGGCCCGGGCAGTTCATCGGCTTGAGCGCGTAGTCGCGCTTTTCGCTTTCGGTGACGAACATGTTCTCGCGGTACTTGTCCCAGTGCCCGGTCTTCTCCCACAGCGACTTGTCCAGGATCTGCGGGGCCTTGACCTCCTGGTAGCCGTTGTCGTTGTACACGCGGCGCATGTACTGCTCGACCTGCTGCCACAGCTGCCAGCCCTTGGGGTGCCAGAACACCGTGCCGGGCGAGTGCTCGTCGATGTGGAACAGGGCGAGTTCGCGCCCGAGCTTGCGGTGGTCGCGTTTTTCGGCCTCCTCCAGCAGCGTCAGGTACTTCTGCAGGTCGTCCTTGCTGGCCCAGGCCGTGCCGTAGATGCGTTGCAGCATCTCGTTGCGGTGGTCGCCGCGCCAATACGCCCCGGCCACCTTCATCAGCTTGAAGTGCTTCAACTTGCCCGTGCTGGGCACGTGCGGGCCGCGGCACAGATCCTCGAAACTGCCCTCGCGGTACAGGCTCACGTCCTCATTGGCCGGGATGCTGGCGATGATCTCGGCCTTGTAGTGCTCGCCCAGACCCTTGAAATATTCCACCGCCGCATCGCGCGGCAGCACACGGCGCGTCACCGGCTCGTCGCGGGCGGCCAGTTCAGCCATGCGCTTTTCGATGGCAGCCAGGTCCTCGGGCGTGAAGGGGCGCTTGTACGCGAAGTCGTAATAGAAGCCGTTTTCGATGACCGGGCCGATGGTGACCTGCGCCTCCGGGAACAGCTCCTTGACCGCATAGGCCAGCAGGTGGGCCGTGGAGTGGCGGATGACGTCCAGGCCCTCGGCGTCCTTGGCCGTGACGATGGCCAGGGCGCTGTCGCGCTCGATCAGGTGGCTGGTGTCGACGATGCGGGCGTCATCGCCCTGCCCGATCCTGCCGGCCAGCGCCGCCTTGGCCAGGCCCGAGCCGATGGAGGCGGCCACGTCGGCGACGGTGACGGGGCCGGGAAATTCGCGTTGCGAACCGTCGGGCAGCGTGATCTGGATCATGGTCGGGATTCCTTGGTCGGTATCGGAAGGATCGAAGAGCGGATCGGCCGCGCCCGGCGTGCAAGCCGGCATTTCTTCGCCGGAACGCAAAAAGCGCGGAACACGGTCCGCGCTTTTCGAGGTGTTGGAGAAGGAAGGGGTCTCTCGTGCAGGCGCGAACGTCCAGCCATCAAAGGCTGGTGGATGTCTCCGTGGTAGTTCGCGGTGTCATAACCGAAAGTGCCTTTCTCGCCCTTGTATGGTGTTGCCTTGAGCCCGCCATTGTAGCGGCTGTGGGCCGATCGTGCCCGCGCCGGTCCCGCACGCGACAATCCCGGGCGCCCCAGTCACCCATAAGACAGACCATGAACGAACCCATTCTTACGATCGAAGAACGTGAGGCGATCAATAGCGGTCGCTGGTTTTCCTCCCTTTCCCCGTCGCTGCGGCACGACATATTGCGATGCTCCTACGTCAAGCGTTTCAAGGACGGCGCGCTCATTGCGGCGCGGGGCGACCCACCCGACGAGTGGATCGCCTGCGCCCGCGGCGCCGTGCGTGTGAGCTCGACCTCGATCTCGGGCAAGCAGATCACGCTGACCTATGTGGAGCCGGGCATCTGGTTCGGCGACGTGGCCTTCTTCGACGGCGAGCAGCGCACCCACGATGCCTATGCGCATGGCGACACCACCATCGTGTGCGTGGCGCGGGGCGATTTCAAGAAAATCCTGACGCATCACGTCGAGCTGTACGAGGCGCTCCTGCGCCTGCACGCGCGGCGCATCCGGGTGCTGTTCGGCCTGGTCGAGGACCTGAACACCCTGCCCCTGCGCGCGCGCCTGGCCAAGCAGCTCTTGCACCTGGTGCGCAGCTACGGCGTGCCCAACCTGGCCAACGGCGACGAGATCCGCATCAGCCTGCAGCTGGCGCAGGAGGAGCTGGCGCAGCTGCTGGGCGCCTCGCGCCAGCGCGTGAACCAGGAACTCAAGAGCCTGGAGCGCGAGGGCACCATCCGCATCGAGCCGGCCGGGTTGGTGGTGTGCGACCGGCCGGCGCTGTTGCGCACTGCCGAGTCGGAGCGCTAGCATTAGCGTAGCAACATGCCCTTGCCAGCCAACGTTTTCTGGTAAAAATGACTTGCAAAACGAAGATGCAGGCCGAGGCATTGCTCCCTTTTTTGATAACTGAACAGGCGGACCCTGCCCCATGAGCCCATTCGATCACTTCATCGGCACCCGGCCCGTCACCGGCCAGCACGCCCTCGACACCGACGTCCTCGCCCGCTGGCTGGCCGCCCACGTGGCGGGCTTCGAAGGGCCGCTGTCGCTGGAGATGTTCAAGGGCGGCCAGTCCAACCCGACTTACAAACTCGTGACCCCGGCGCAAACCTACGTCATGCGCTCCAAGCCGGGGCCGGTGGCCAAGCTGCTGCCCTCGGCGCACGCCATCGAGCGCGAATACGCCGTGATGCAGGGCCTGGCCTCCACCACCGTGCCCGTGCCGCGCATGCTGGCGCTGTGCGAGGACGAATCCGTCATCGGCCGCGCCTTCTACGTGATGGAGTTCATCGAAGGCCGCGTTCTGTGGGACCAGGCCCTGCCCGGCATGCAGCCGCACGAGCGCGCCGCCCTCTACGACGAGATGAACCGCGTGATCGCCGCGCTGCACACGGTGGATTTCGCAGCCCGCGGGCTGGCCGGCTACGGCAAGCCGGGCAACTATTTCGAGCGCCAGATCGGCCGCTGGAGCCGGCAGTACCAGGCCTCCGTCACCCAGCCGATCGCCGAGATGGACCGGCTGATGGACTGGCTGCCCGCGCACATGCCGGCCAGCGCCCGTGACGAGAGTCGCGTCTCCATCGTGCACGGCGACTACCGGCTGGACAACCTGATGTTCCACCCCACCGAGCCGCGCGTGATCGCCGTGCTGGACTGGGAGCTGTCCACCCTGGGCCATCCGCTGGCCGACTTCGCCTACCACTGCATGAGCTGGCACATCCCGGCCGAGCTCGGGCGCGGCATCGGCGGCCTGGACCTGACGGCCCTGGGCATCCCGGCCGAGCGCGACTACATCGCGCGCTACTGCGAACGCACCGGCACCGCCGACCCCGCCGCCCTGGAGGCGGACTGGAACTTCTACCTTGCCTACAACATGTTCCGCATCGCGGCCATCTTGCAAGGCATCGCCAAGCGCGTGGAGGCCGGCACGGCCGCCAGCGCGCAGGCCAGGGCTGCCGGCGCCACGGCGCGGCCCATGGCCGAGCTGGCATGGGCCTTCGCCCAGCGCAGCTGACACCCTCCCCTGGCTCACCCACGAAAGGAACCTCCATGGATTTCGACTATTCCCCCAAGACGCAGGAGCTGCGCGAGCGGCTCACCCGGTTCATGGACGAGCACATCTACCCGGCGGAGAAGCAGTACGCCGAGGAGATGGCCGCCAACACCGCCGCCGGCAACCGCTGGCAGCCCCTGCGCACCGTGGAGGACCTCAAGCCCCGCGCCCAGGCCGCCGGCCTGTGGAACCTGTTCCTGCCGGTGGACACGGCCGAGGCCTCGGGTTACCACGGCGCGGGCCTCACAAACGCCGAATACGCGCCGCTGGCCGAGATCATGGGCCGCGTGCTGTGGGCCAGCGAGGTCTTCAATTGCTCGGCGCCCGACACCGGCAACATGGAGACCATCGCCCGCTACGGCTCCGAGGCCATCAAGGCCGAGTGGCTCAAGCCCCTGCTGGAGGGCCGCATCCGCTCGGCGTTTGCCATGACCGAGCCCGACGTGGCGTCGAGCGACGCGACCAACATCGCCACGCGCATTGAGCGCGACGGCGACCACTACGTCATCAACGGCCGCAAGTGGTGGACGTCGGGTGCCAACGACCCGCGCTGCAAGGTCTTCATCACCATGGGCAAGACCGACCCCGAAGCCGCCCGGCACTCGCAGCAGAGCATGATCGTGGTGCCTGCCGACACCCCCGGCATCACCGTGGTGCGCGCGCTCAACGTCTTCGGCTATGACGATGCGCCGCACGGCCACGCCGAAGTGCTGTTCGAGAATGTGCGCGTGCCGGTGGACAACATTCTGCTGGGCGAGGGCCGCGGCTTCGAGATCGCCCAGGGGCGCCTCGGCCCTGGGCGCATCCACCACTGCATGCGCCTGATCGGCCAGGCCGAGCGCGCGCTGGAGCTGATGTGCAAGCGCGCCAGCAGCCGCGTGGCCTTCGGCAAGCCGATCGCCGCGCAGACCGTGACGCAGGAGCGCATCGCCGAGGCGCGCTGCCGCATCGACATGGCGCGCCTGCTCACGCTGAAAGCCGCCTGGATGATGGACACCGTGGGCAACAAGGTCGCCAGGGCCGAGATCGCCATGATCAAGGTGGTTGCGCCCAGCATGGCGTGCCAGGTCATCGACTGGGCCATGCAGGTGTACGGCGGCGGCGGCATGTGCGACGACTTCCCGCTGGCCTATGCCTACGCCAATGCCCGCACCCTGCGCTTCGCCGACGGCCCCGACGAGGTGCACCGCAATGCCATTGCCAAGTGGGAGCTGGGCAAGTGGGGCAGCTACGGCAAGGGCGAGCCCGTGCCGGTAACGCGCGGCAGCTGAGCGCACACCCCCGACAAGGGATAAACAACGGGCGCACTTCGCGCCCGTTTTTCATTACATAAAATCGCCCGCTTTCAGCACCCACAAAAAATCATGAAGAAAAGCCCCGCGGATGCGCCGCCCAAGCCCAGCGTCCAGGTGCTGGAGCGGATGTTCCACCTGATCGACGTGCTGGCCTCGCGCGAAGAGGCCATCTCGCTCAAGGAGATCAGCGAAAAGACGGGCCTGCACCCCTCCACCGCGCACCGCATCCTGAACGACCTGACCCTGGGCCGCTTCGTGGACCGGCCCGAATCCGGCAGCTACCGCCTGGGCATGCGCCTGCTGGAGCTGGGCAACCTGGTCAAGGCGCGCCTGTCGGTGCGCGACGCCGCCTTGGCGCCCATGCGCCAGCTGCACAAGCTGATCCAGCAGCCCGTGAACCTGAGCGTGCGCCAGGGCGATGAGATCGTCTACATCGAGCGCACCTACAGCGAGCGCTCGGGCATGCAGGTGGTGCGCGCCATCGGCGGGCATGCGCCGCTGCACCTGACGTCCACCGGCAAGCTGTTCCTGGCCGCCGACGACCCGCAGCGCGTGCGCGCCTACGCCACGCGCACCGGCCTGCCCGGCCACACGCGCAACAGCATCACCCAGCTGCCGCTGCTCGAACGTGAGCTCACGCGCGCACGCCAGTGGGGCGTGGCGCACGACAACGAAGAGCTGGAGCTGGGCGTGCGCTGCATGGCCGCCGGTGTCTTCGACGACCAGGGCCAGCTGGTGGCCGGCCTGTCGATCTCGGCGCCGGCCGACCGGCTCGACGAGGGCTGGCTGCCCAAGCTGCAGGCCACGGCGCAGGAGATCTCCACGGCGCTCGGCTACAGCACCGGGCTGCGCACTGCCCTGCACGCGCCGCTGCGCTAAAGCCGCGGGGCACGCTGCCCCGCCCCTTTCTGCCTGCTGCGAAGACGCCAACGGCGCCCAAGGGCGCCGTTGTGTTTGCGGGCAAGCGCCGCGTGCCCTCGGGGCCGGGCCGCGTCAGCGGCGAAAGCCCGTGGCCGCGCCGGCCCCGGCGTGCAGCATGCGCCCGCCGGCGTTCTGCAGGCCTTCCACCCACGAGCGCACGCGCTCGGCATCGCCCAGGCGGCTGAACTTGCCGGCGGAGTCGAGGAACACCATGATGACCTTGCGCCCGGCCACCTCGGCCTGCATGACCAGGCAGCGCCCGGCCTCGGAGATGTAGCCGGTTTTTTGCAGCCCGATGTCCCACGACGGGCTCTGCACCAGCCGGTTGGTATTGCGGTACTGCAGCACGCGCTGGCCCACGGCCACCTCGTGCCCCGGCGAGGTCGACAGCTCGCGCAGCAGCGGGTCGGCGTGCGCCACGTTGACCAGGGCCGCCAAGTCGTGGGCACTGGACTGGTTCAGGCTGGACAGGCCCGTGGGCTCGACGTAGCGCGTGTCGGTCATGCCCAGCAGGCGGGCCTTGGCGTTCATGCGCTCGACGAAGGCCGACATGCCGCCGGGATAGGTGCGGCCCAGCGCATGGGCAGCGCGGTTCTCGCTGGACATGAGGGCCAGGTGCAGCAGTTCGCCGCGGCTGAGCGTGCTGCCCACGGCCAGGCGCGAGCCGCTGTGCTTTTCCGTATCCACATCGTCCTGCGTGATGGTGATGAGCTCGTCCATGGGCAGGTGCGCCTCGGAGATCAGCAGGCCGGTCATCAACTTGGTGAGCGAGGCGATCGGCAGCACGGCGCGGTCGTTCTTGCTCAGCAGCACCTCCTTGGTGTCCTGGTCGATGACCAGGGCCACGCTGGATTTGAGGTCGAGCGGGTCGGAGACCTTGTGCAGCCCGGCCATCTGGCCGAAGGACAGGCGCGCAGGCACTGCCGCAACAGCCGCCACCGCGGCGGCGCGCACCGGCGCACGGGCGCTGCGGGAAGCCGTGCGCGTGGCGCCGGCCGTGGCCTTGCGCGGCGTGGCACGCGCAGACGCCGCAGCCGGGCGCTTGGCCACCACGGCGCTGCTGGCCTGCTTCTTGGCAGGCTGGGCGCCCTTGCCCTTGGGGGCCGCCTGCGCCGCCGGGACCGACAAGGCTGCTGCGATGACGGACAGCCCTACCACACGGGTGAGACGGGCGGCGATGCGAAGTTGCACAGGCATCAGGGGCTCCAAACGAAAAAACTGTGCGCGAGTGTACGAAAACCAGAAAATCCGCGCAAGATCAAGGCCTTGCACGGATTTATTGTCAAGTTGCTTGAACTTTAGAGCTGCCGGTTTCAGCCCTGCGCCGCCACCCGCTCGCCTTTGTATTGCAACTTGTTCAAGGCGCTCAAGTATGCCTTGGCCGAGGCCACCACGATGTCGGGGTCGGCCCCTACGCCGTTGACCACGCGGCCCGCGCTTTGCAGGCGCACCGTCACCTCGCCCTGGCTCTCGGTCGAGCCGCTGATGGCGTTGACCGAGTACAGCACCATCTCCGCGCCGCTCTTCACGTGCGCCTCGATGGCCTTGAGGGACGCGTCCACCGGGCCGTTGCCGCCCGCGCTGCTGCGCACCTCGCGGCCCTCGGCCGTGAAGACGATCTCGGCGTGCGGCTGCTCGCCGGTTTCGCTGCGCTGCGACAGCGACACGAAGCCGAACTGCTCGTGGGCGCCAGCCAGGCTTTCGTCGTTGAGCAGCGCCAGGATGTCCTCGTCGTAGATTTCGCTCTTCCTGTCGGCCAGCTCCTTGAAGCGCGCGAACGCCGCGTTGATGTCGGCTTCGCTCTCCAGCTCCGCGCCCAGCTCTTGCAGGCGCTGCTTGAAGGCGTTGCGGCCCGAGAGTTTGCCCAGGACGATCTTGTTGGCGCTCCAGCCCACGTCCTCGGCACGCATGATCTCGTAGGTGTCGCGCGCCTTGAGCACGCCGTCCTGGTGGATGCCCGAGGCATGGGCAAAGGCGTTGGCGCCCACCACGGCCTTGTTGGGCTGCACGATGAAGCCCGTGATCTGGCTGACCATGCGGCTGGCAGCGACGATGTGCTGGGTGTCGATGCCCACGTCCAGGCCGAAGTGGTCACGCCGCGTCTTGACGGCCATCACCACCTCTTCGAGCGAGCAGTTGCCCGCACGCTCGCCCAGGCCGTTGATGGTGCATTCCACCTGGCGCGCGCCGCCGATCTTCACGCCGGCCAGCGAGTTGGCCACCGCCATGCCCAGGTCGTTGTGGCAGTGCACGCTCCAGACAGCCTTGTCGCTGTTGGGCACGCGCTCGCGCAGCGTCTTGATGAAGTTGCCATACAACTCGGGAATGGCGTAGCCCACGGTGTCGGGCACGTTTATGGTGGTCGCGCCTTCGGCAATCACGGCTTCGATCACGCGGCACAGGAAGTCCGGGTCGCTGCGGTAGCCGTCCTCGGGGCTGAACTCGATGTCCTGCAGCAGGTTGCGGGCGAAGCGCACGGACTGCTTGGCCTGCTCCAGCACCTGCTCGGGCGTCATGCGCAGCTTCTTTTCCATGTGCAGCGCGCTGGTGGCGATGAAGGTGTGGATGCGCGCACGGTTGGCGTCCTTGAGCGCCTCAGCGGCGCGGGCGATGTCGCGGTCGTTGGCGCGCGAGAGCGAGCAGATGGTCGAATCCTTCACCGCGCGGGCGATGGCCTGCACGCACTCGAAGTCGCCGTTGGAGCTGGCGGCAAAGCCGGCCTCGATCACATCGACCTTCAGGCGCTCGAGCTGGCGTGCGATGCGCAGCTTCTCGTCGCGCGTCATGCTGGCGCCGGGCGACTGCTCGCCGTCGCGCAAGGTGGTGTCGAAAATGATGAGTTTGTCTGCCATGGTGTGCTCCTGATGGGTGGGTGGACCCGCAGCGTGGAAAGTGTCTGGCGCCCAAAACAAAAAGGCCCGCTGCGGGTGCATACGGGCCTTTGAAGTACGAAAAGCGTGCGCGCGCGCTCTACCTTCTCCGCCCGAAGGGGGTTAGCAGTAGGGCCAGGGCACGGTTTTGCATGCGCGAAAATGTAGCACACATCGCAGGTGCGCCGCCGTCAGTCGTGCAGCCCGCGCTCGTCGGGCTCGTCGGTGGAGGTGCTGATCACGCTGGTGTGCTGGCCCTTGGCGCGGCGCCAGGCATAGACGGCGTAGCCCGACAGGCCGTAGAGCACGAAGACGCTGAAGAGCACGCTGGGCGGGTCGATGTTGATCACGGCGATGGCCAGGGCGATCAGCACCACGGCAGCAAACGGCACGCTTTTCTTCATGCGAACGTCCTTGAAGCTGTAGAACGGCACGTTGGTCACCATGGTCAGGCCGGCGTACAGCGTGAAGGCAAAGGCGATCCACGTCACCGTGCTCCAGGCCAGCCAGCCGTCCTCACCGGGGCGCACGCCGGCATCCGTCATCAGCCAGATGAAGCCGGCCACCAGGGCGGCGGCGGCGGGCGACGGCAAGCCCTGGAAATAGCGCTTGTCCACCACGCCGGTGTTGACGTTGAAGCGCGCCAGCCGCAGCGCCGCGCAGGCGCAATAGACGAAGGCGGCAAACCAGCCCCAGCGCCCCAGGCCCTGCAGCGCCCACACATAGGCCACCAGCGCCGGGGCGGCGCCAAACGACACCATGTCGGAGAGCGAATCCATCTGCTCGCCAAAGGCGCTGGCCGTGTTGGTCATGCGCGCCACGCGGCCGTCCAGGCTGTCCAGCACCATGGCGCAGAAGATGCCGGCCGCGGCCAGGTCGAAGCGCCCGTCCACAGCCATGACGATGGCGAAGAAGCCGCCAAACAGCGCCGCCAGCGTGAACAGGTTGGGCAGGATGTAGATGCCCTTGCGGCGTTTGCGCACCAGCACGCCACGCTCGTGCGCCGCCTCGTCTTCATGCATGAAAAAGTCCTTGAGCCCGCGTCACTGCGCGTCTTGTAGCTATTGTTTTGGTGGTTTCTGGCAGAGCCTTCCGCCGCAGAGCCGGAAGTGTAGCCGCCTTGCCGGCACGCAAAAAAGGCCACGCGGGGGTGGCCTTGGGGTGCTTGCATGGCGCGGCCGGCAGGCCGCGCGGGGCATCAGTTGCGCGACTGGTCCACCAGCTTGTTCTTGGCGATCCAGGGCATCATGGAGCGCAGCTTGCCGCCGACCTGCTCGATGCTATGGTCGGCCAGGTTGCGCCGGCGCGCCGTCATGCTGGGATAGTTCAGGCGGCCTTCCTGGATGAACATCTTGGCGTATTCGCCGTCCTGAATGCGCTTGAGCGCATTGCGCATGGCGCGGCGCGACTCTTCGTTGATGACCTCGGGGCCCGTCACGTACTCGCCGTACTCGGCGTTGTTCGAGATCGAGTAGTTCATGTTGGCAATGCCGCCTTCGTAGATCAGGTCCACGATGAGCTTGAGCTCGTGCAGGCACTCGAAGTAGGCCATCTCGGGGGCGTAGCCGGCTTCCACCAGCGTCTCGTAGCCCATCTTGATCAGCTCGACGGCGCCGCCGCACAGCACGGCCTGCTCGCCGAACAGGTCGGTCTCGGTCTCTTCCTTGAAGCTGGTCTCGATGATGCCGGCCTTGCCGCCACCGTTGGCCATGGCGTAGGACAGGGCCAGGTCACGCGCCTTGCCCGACTTGTCCTGGTGCACGGCCACCAGGTGCGGCACGCCGCCGCCCTGGGTGTAGGTGTTGCGCACGGTGTGGCCCGGGGCCTTGGGAGCGACCATCCACACGTCCAGGTCGGCGCGCGGCACGACCTGGTTGTAGTGCACGTTGAAGCCGTGCGCGAAGGCCAGCGAAGCGCCCTGCTTGATGTTGGGCTCGACGTTGTTCTTGTACACGTCGCCGATCTGCTCGTCGGGCAGCAGGATCATGACTACGTCGGCTTCCTTGACCGCCTCGTTCACTTCCTTGACCGTCAGGCCGGCCTTGCCCACCTTGTCCCAGCTGGCGCCGCCCTTGCGCAGGCCGACCACGACCTTCACGCCGCTGTCGTTGAGGTTTTGCGCGTGGGCGTGGCCCTGCGAGCCGTAGCCGATGATGGCCACGGTCTTGCCCTTGATCAGGGAGAGGTCACAGTCCTTGTCGTAGAAAACTTTCATGTCTGAATTGCTCCGGTTGAAATTCTGTAGAGGTCGGGGGAAAGCGGGAATTGTCCTACACGCGCAGGATGCGCTCGCCGCGGCCGATGCCGCTGGCACCCGTGCGCACGGTTTCCAGGATGGCGGTGCGGTCGATGGCCTGCAGGAAGGCGTCGTTCTTGGACTGGTCGCCCGTCAGCTCGACGGTGTAGCTCTTTTCGGTCACGTCGATGATGCGGCCGCGGAAGATGTCGGCCATGCGCTTCATCTCCTCGCGCTCCTTGCCCACCGCGCGCACCTTGACCATCATCAGTTCGCGCTCGGTGTAGGCGCCTTCGGTCAGGTCCACCACCTTGACGACTTCGATCAGGCGGTTGAGGTGCTTGGTGATCTGCTCGATCACGTCGTCGGAGCCGGCGGTCTGTATCGTCATGCGCGACAGCGAGGGGTCCTCGGTAGGCGCCACGGTAAGCGACTCGATGTTGTAGCCCCGCGCGGAGAACAGGCCCACGACGCGCGACAGCGCGCCGGCTTCGTTCTCGATCAGAACGGCAATGATGTGTTTCATGGGTGCGGATTCCTCTTTTTGCGACGACAGCACGATCAACAAGTGGTCGCAGAAAACTGTCGTTTTTCGCTGCCCTCCCCTGGCGCCGGTAAGCGCCAGGCTTGGCAGGCAATAGATTCGTCGAAATGAACGCTATCTAAAAAGATAGCTGAAAGCCCTTGCCAGACAAGGGCCACGGCCTGATTTGCCTGCGGCTCAGAGGTCTTCCGACCCGAGCAGCATCTCGGTGATGCCCTTGCCCGCCTGCACCATCGGGAACACGTTCTCGGTGGGGTCGGTGCGGAAGTCCATGAAGACCGTGCGGTCCTTCAGCTTGCGCGCCTCGCGCAGCGCGGGCTCCACGTCCTGCGGGCGCTCGATCAGCATGCCCACGTGGCCGTAGGCCTCGGCCAGTTTGACGAAGTTGGGCAGCGCGTCCATGTAGCTGTGGCTGTAGCGGCCGGAGTATTCGATCTCCTGCCACTGACGCACCATGCCCAGGTAGCGGTTGTTCAGCGACACCACCTTGATCGGCGTGTTGTACTGCAGGCAGGTGGACAGCTCCTGGATGTTCATCTGCACCGAACCTTCGCCGGTGATGCAGAACACCTCAGACTCTGGCTTGGCCAGCTTGATGCCCATGGCGTAGGGAATGCCCACGCCCATGGTGCCCAGGCCGCCGGAGTTGATCCAGCGGCGCGGCTCGTCGAAGCGGTAGTACTGCGCGGCCCACATCTGGTGCTGGCCCACGTCGGAGGTGACGTAGGTGTCCACATCCTTGGTCATGTTCCACAGCGTCTCGACCACGTGCTGCGGCTTGATGACCTCGGTGTTGCCGCGGTCGTACTTCAGGCAGTCGCGGCTGCGCCAGGCTTCGATCTGGTCCCACCAGGCGGCCAGAGCGCCGGCGTCGGGGCGCGTGGCGGTCTCGCGGATCATGGAGATCAGCTCGGTCAGCACTTCCTTCACGTCGCCGACGATGGGAATGTCCACCTTCACCCGCTTGGAGATCGACGAGGGGTCGATGTCCACGTGGATGATCTTGCGGTCGTTCTGCGCGAAATGTTTGGGATTGCCGATCACCCGGTCGTCGAAGCGCGCGCCCACGGCCAGCAGCACGTCGCAGTTCTGCATGGCGTTGTTGGCCTCGATGGTGCCGTGCATGCCCAGCATGCCGAGGAACTTGCGATCGGAGGCCGGATAGGCGCCCAGGCCCATCAGCGTGTGCGTGACCGGATAGCCCAGCATGTCCACCAGCGTGCGCAGCTCGGCGCAGGCGTTGCCCAGCAGAATGCCGCCGCCGGTGTAGATGTAGGGACGCTTGGCGTTCAGCAAGAGCGCCAGCGCCTTGCGGATCTGGCCGGCGTGGCCGCGGCGCACGGGGTTGTAGGAGCGCATCTCCACGCGCTCGGGGTAGCCCTCCCAGGCGGTCCTGCGAAACGACACGTCCTTGGGGATGTCCACCACCACCGGGCCCGGGCGGCCGGTGCGCGCGATGTGGAAAGCCTTCTTGAGCGTCACTGCCAGATCGCGCACGTCCTTGACCAGGAAGTTGTGCTTGACGATGGGGCGGGTGATGCCGACGGTGTCGCACTCCTGGAAGGCATCCAGCCCGATGGCGGGCGTAGGCACCTGGCCGGAGATGATGACCATGGGAATCGAATCCATGTAGGCCGTGGCGATGCCGGTGACCGCGTTGGTCAGGCCGGGGCCCGAGGTCACCAGGGCCACGCCCACGTCACCCGTGGCGCGCGCATAGCCATCGGCCGCGTGCACCGCCGCCTGCTCGTGGCGCACCAGCACGTGCTGGATGCTGTCCTGCTTGTACAGCGCGTCGTAGATGTAGAGCACGGCCCCGCCGGGGTAGCCCCACATGTACTGCACGCCTTCGGCCTGCAGGGCCTTGACGAGGACCTCGGCGCCCATCAGTTCCTGGGCGGGTTCGGGGGGGGTGTTGCTGCGTGCGGCAGCGGCTGCCGATGCGAGTTCGGCCTTGGAGATTTCCATGATCAACCTTTGCGATTTTCTCTGACGAAAAACCTTGGGTGCCCCTTGCACGTGCTCTTGTGGAGCCGGTTCGGGACTTGAGGCCTCGGCCATGGACGCCAGGAGTGCTGCGCCGGACCGGGACCCGTTTGCCTTGTGTCGGACCGGCGATTATTGCACTGCAATATGGCACCGGCCGGACTGTGACGAAATATTTTTGCCGGGTGCCATAATTGGCAGCTTCGTCCACCCGGGGCCCCGTCGCCCGCCCCGCCCTCTTTTTCTTGCCCCGGCAGCGGGGCCTGCTGCCATTGGCCACCGAGCAAGAGCTGTCCGATTTCCTCAAGAGCGTGGAGCGGCGCGCCTTCAAGCGCACGTACTACCACGTGCGCAACGAGGAATCGGCGCTGGACATCGTGCAAGACAGCATGATGAAGCTGGCTGAAAACTACGGCGACAAGCCGGTGGCCGAACTGCCCATGCTCTTCCATCGCATCCTGGGCAACACCACGCTGGACTGGTTCAGGCGCCAGAAGACGCGCAACGCGCTGTTTTCCAACCTGGGCGACTTCGAAGGCCCGGACGGCGAGGGCGGCGATTTCGACCTGCTCGAGATCCATGCCGGCCCGCCCGAGGGCGAACCCAGCCAGAGCGCCGAAGACGTGGTGCGGCGCCGCCAGGTCCTCAAGAACATCGAAACCGAGGTCGAAGCCCTCCCTCCCCGTCAACGCGAGGCGTTTTTATTGCGTTACTGGGAGGAACTGGATGTATCCGAAACCGCTGCCGCCATGGGCTGCTCCGAAGGCAGCGTCAAGACCCACTGCTTTCGGGCCGTGCAAGCCCTCAGCCGGGCACTGAAAGCCAAAGGAATCTCCCTATGACCCCCGCCGAACCGACCCGCGACGCCTCCCTCGCCATGGACGCCTACGCCCGCCGCCTCGCCGCGCGGCTGAACGAGACGGGCGACGACCTGCCCCACGACATCACCGAGCGCCTGCGCGCCGCCCGCATGCAGGCCCTCGAGCGGCGCCGGCGCCCGCAAGCCCAGGCCGTGCTGCAGCCCGTCTCCAGCCTGTCGCTGCTGTACGCCGGCGCGGCCGCCTCGGGCAGCGGGGGCGACGGGCGCGGCGGCTGGTGGCGAGCCCTCGCGTCGGCCGTGCCGCTCACGGCGCTGCTGGCGGGCCTGGTGTTCATCAACCTCTCACACGAGCAGGTGCTGGGCAGCGACGGCTCGGATGTGGATGCCGCCCTGCTCGCCGACGACCTGCCGCCCTCGGCCTACGCCGATCCGGGCTTCGTGCAGTACCTGCGCAGTCCCGGTCAGAATCACTGACCTGCCGCCGACGCGCGCCTGTGCAGGCGCGCGCCCTGAAATTCCAGCGACTGTCCCCTCGCGCCCGTTTCCGCCGCTGCATGCATCTCCCGCCCCCGCCACGCTCCGCCACCCTGCTGCCCGCCTTCGTGCTGGCCATCGCCCTGCTCGGCGGCTTCGCGGTGACGGGGGTGCGCGTCCTGGGCGCCCTGCGCATGGTGCCCGGCACGCCGGTGCCCGCCGAGGTGCTGGCCGATGCGCGCCTGCGGCTGCAGAGCGGCGACCGCTCCCTGCTGGCCCTGCTGGAGGCACACCCGCCCTGGAGCGAGCTGACCACCGCGCAGAAGGAAGCCCTCTACCCCCTGGCCAATCGCTGGAGCGTGCTGAGCGAGGCGCAGAAGCGCCGCTGGCTGCAGATGGCGGCCGGCTTCCATGCCCTGGCGCCGGAGGAACAGGCCCGGCTGCTGGCCCGCCTGACCGACTGGGCCAGCCTGAGCGCGCAGCAGCGCAGCCAGGCGCGCCTGAATTTCGCCGCGGCCGCCGCCGTGGTGGCGCCTGACGCCCGGCGCGCCCGCTGGGAGGCCTACCAGGCCTTGAGCGACGAGGAGAAGCGCCGCCTGGCGGTCAAGGCCGTCAAGCCCGCCCCCACGGGCGCCGCACCGGCCGCCCATCCACCGCTTGCCAGAAAGCTCGCACGCGTGCCCGCGGCCAACAACGCCCCGGCCACCGTGCCCAATCCACCCAAGATCGCGCGGCCCGTGGAGCCCCACGTGCCCCAGGCGCTGCCCGTGCCCGCGCCGGTTGTGGTAGAAACCAGGCCCGTCGAGATTCCCTCGGCCCGGCCCCAGCCGCTGCCGCCACTGCCTGCCGACGAGCCGCAGCAGCGCGAGCCGGTCAGCGGCAGCATGGAGCCGCTGCACCCCCCGCAGTGAGCGCACCCTGGCGCACCCGCCCCTGAGGAGGCGCGCCTTCTTCGTTGCACCCCGACACCGCATGCCCGCATCCCGACTCCAGGGGCCGCCGCCACCCTCCCCTGCAGCCACCATGCCGCCGCTGATGGCGCCGCCCCTGCGCCGGCGCATGGCCTGCTGGCTCTACGAGGGCATGCTGATGTTCGGCGTGGTCTTCATCGCCGCCTATCTGTTCGGTACGCTCACGCAGACGCGGCACGCGCTGGACAACCGGCACGCGCTGCAGGCCTTCCTGTTCCTGGTCTTCGGGATCTACTTCACCTGGTTCTGGTCGCGTGGCCACACGCTGGCCATGAAAACCTGGCACATCCGCGTGGTGGACCGCACCGGCCGGCCGCTGAGCCAGTCCCGCGCGCTCGGGCGTTACGTGCTGAGCTGGCTATGGTTCCTGCCGCCGCTGGCCGCCGTGGCGCCGTTCGACCTGCCGGCCGGCGAGACCGCCCTGCTGCTGGCCGGCTGGGTGGCGGTGTGGGCACTGCTCAGCCGCTTCCACCCCGAGCGGCAGTTCCTGCACGACGCCCTGGCCGGCACGCGGCTGGTGCACCACGAGGTGGGCCCGCGCAGGCCGCGCAAACGCCAGGCCGGGCCCCATGCCTGAACCCGCGATGGACCGCGCCGACGCCGCCGCGCAGCACAAGCGCCGCACCGGCCTCACGCGCCTGCTGCACGCCACGCGCCACTCGCTGCAGGGCCTGGCCGATGGCTGGGCCGAGAAGGCCTTCCGGCTGGAGGCCTGCCTCGCCTTCCTCCTGCTGCCGGCCAGCCTGTGGCTGGGGGATGGGTGGGTGCAGACCGCGCTGCTGGCAGGCACCGTGCTGCTGGTGCTCATCGTGGAGCTGCTCAACTCCGGCATCGAGGCGGCCATCGACCGCATCGGCCCCGAATGGCACGAACTGTCGCGCCGCGCCAAGGACATGGGCAGCGCCGCCGTGCTGCTGAGCCTGCTGCTGTGCGGCGGCACCTGGGCCGCCGCCCTCCTCCAAAGGATTGCCTCGCATGGCTGATATTTCCACCCCTGCCTCCCCCGCTTTTTCCGTCTGCGTGTATCTGGGCTCGCGCCCCGGCAGCAATCCGCGCTTTGCCGAGGCGGCCACCGCTGTCGGGCGCTTCATTGGCCGCCACGGCGGGCAGCTCGTCTATGGCGGCGGGCGCAGCGGCCTGATGGGCACCGTGGCCGAGGCCACGCGCCTGGCCGGCGGGCGCGTGGTGGGCGTGATCCCGCAGTCGCTGGTCGACAAGGAGCTGGCCAACCACCTGTGCGACGAGCTGCACATCGTGCAGACCATGCATGAGCGCAAGGCCATGATGGCCGAGCGCAGCGACGCCTTTGTCGCCCTGCCCGGGGGCATCGGCACGCTGGAGGAGCTATTCGAGGTCTGGACCTGGCGCCAGCTCGGCTACCACGACAAGCCCGTGGGACTGCTCGACGTCGATGGCTACTACGGCGCGCTGCTCCAGTTCCTGCAGCACAGCATCGAACAGGGCCTGATGGGCGAGTGGCAGATGGGGCTGGTGCACACCGGCACCGATGTCGATGCCCTGCTGGCCACCCTGGTTGAGGAGGCGGGCGGCCCGGACCGCCCCCGGCCGCCGCTGCGCAGCGTGATCTGAGAGGCTGAACAGGCTGCGGGTCAGACTGCCGCGTCGTCGAGCTCGCCGGTGCGGATGCGCACCACGCGCTCGACCGGGCTGATGAAGATCTTGCCGTCGCCAATCTTGCCGGTGCGCGCGGCCGCCACGATGGCGTCCACGCAGCGCTCCACGTCGGTGCCGCGCACCACTACCTCGATCTTCACCTTGGGCAGGAAGTCCACCACGTATTCCGCGCCGCGGTAGAGCTCGGTGTGGCCCTTCTGCCGCCCGAAGCCCTTGACCTCGGTCACCGTCAATCCCGTCACGCCGCACTCGGCCAGCGCCTCGCGCACCTCCTCGAGCTTGAAGGGCTTGATGACGGCGGTGATCATGTGCATGGCGAAAAACTCCTGGCGGGAACGCCCGCGCTGCGTGGGCAGACAGGGCTGGTAAGGGTGGTGGCTGAATACCGGGGCGCCCGATTATGCGCGCGCCATCCCCTTGCCTGGCCGGGACCTGCGCTTATCCCCGCCAGCCCTGGACAGGTCTGTGGACAACTTGCGCATGCCGCTGTACTTGGCACGCAAGTGCTTGATCTGTCTCGAACCACTTGGTATTGCCTCATTTTTGTGCAATGCAGCCCCGCGTTCCCGCACGCCGGCAGCAGGCGTCGGCCCTCCCTATCATGGACGGTCGCCCCGTCCTGTCCAAGGAGACCCATGCCCCCGCCCCGCCTGCCCGCGCAGGAGCCAACCGCCCCCGCCTGTGAGCTGCACCTGGCCGGCGACGCCGACGAGCTCGACGCCGCCGCCTGGGATGCGCTGCTGGCCACCCAGCGCCAGCCCACGCCCTTCATGCGCCACGCCTACCTGGCGGCGCTGCAGGCCAGCGGCAGCGCCACGCCGCGCAGTGGCTGGACGCCGGTGTACTTCACGCTGCGCCGGGGCGGCGCGCTGCGGGCGGCCTGCGCGCTCTACCTCAAGACGCATTCGCGCGGCGAATACGTCTTCGACTGGGGCTGGGCCGATGCCTACGCCCGCCACGGCCTGGCCTACTACCCCAAGGCGGTGCTGGCCGTGCCCTTCACTCCCGTGCCAGGCACGCGGCTGCTGGCCACCGACGAGGCCGCGCGCGCCACGCTGCTGCAGGGGCTGCTGGCCTGGGCGCGCGAGCAGGAGCTGTCGTCGCTGCACCTGCTGTTTGGCGCCGACGAAGACCTGGCCGCGGCGCAGGCCGCGGGTCTGCTGCTGCGGCACACGGTGCAGTTCCACTGGCGCAATGCGCGGCCGGACGGCGGCGGCGCGTTCGCCGACTTTGCCGACTTCCTTGCCAGCCTGTCGCAGGACAAGCGCAAGAAGATCCGCCAGGAGCGCCGCCGCGTGCAGGAGGCGGGCGTCACTTTCCGCGTGCTGCGCGGGCGCGAGATCGGCGCGCCGGACTGGACGTTCTTCTACCGCTGCTACGAGCGCACCTATCTGGAGCATGGCAACGCCCCCTACCTGACGCCCGACTTCTTCGCCCGCATGGCCCGCGAGCTGCCCGAGCCCTGGGTGCTGTTCATCGCCGAGCGGGCGGGCACGCCGATCGCTGCCAGCCTGGTGGCCGTCGAGGGGCAGGTGGCCTACGGCCGCTACTGGGGGGCGCTGGAACGCGTCGATTGCCTGCACTTCGAGGCCTGCTACTACCAGCCGCTGCAGTGGTGCATCGCCCAGGGCGTGCAGCGCTTCGAGGGCGGCGCGCAGGGCGAACACAAGATGGCGCGCGCCCTGCTGCCCGTGCAGGCCAGCAGCGCGCACTGGCTGGCGCACCCGGCGTTCGCCGATGCGGTGGAGCGTTTCCTGGAGCGGGAGGGCGCGGCGGTCGAGGGCTACCTGCAGGAGCTGCAGGGGCGCAGCCCCTTTCGCCGGCCGGGCTGAACGAATCAGCCGTGGGCGACGGCCTTGACCAGGCCCATCTCGGCGCCGCTCAGCAGCGAGGCGATGTCCACCACGATCAGCATGCGCTCGCCGGTGGTGGCGATGCCGCGCACGAAGGCCGCGTCCATCGGGCCCTGGAACTGCGGCGCCGGCTTGATGGCGTCGGCCGGCAGCGCCACCACGTCGGCCACCGCGTCCACCACCGCGCCCAGCACCGTGCCACCCACGTTCAGGATGATGACCACGGTGAACGAGGTGTACTCGGCCGGGCAGCCGAGCTTGAGCCGCAGGTCCACGATGGGGACGATGACCCCGCGCAGGTCGATCACGCCGCGGATGAACTCGGGCGCGTGCGCCATGCGCGTGGGCTGCTCATAGGAGCGGATCTCCTGCACGCGCAGGATGTCGATGCCGTACTCCTCCTGGCCCAGGCGGAAGGTGAGGTACTCGGCAGCGGGCGCGGCAGGCGCTGCCGCCGAGGGGCGCTGGGAGAAGGAAGTCGTCATGGCGTGGGCTCCTGCAATCGCTTTTCTGGGCGGCAGCATAGCAGCTGGCAGTTACCGATGCTGACAATTGGCCGCCGCCTGCTGGCGGGCGCGGGCGGGTCGCCCTTCAAATCATAAGAAAATAGGGCGCCAGCCCGCGCCCTGCCTTGGGTTGTTGCTCTCTTTTTCGAGATCAGGCCTGTGCCTTGTGGCTGGCCGCGCCGTCGGTGATTTCCTTGTGCGCGGCGTCGATGCCTTCCCAGCCCAGCACCTTGACCCACTTGCCTTCTTCCAGGTCCTTGTAGTGCTCGAAGAAGTGGGTAATCGACTTGATCAGCGCGGGATTCACGTCGTCCACGCTCTTGAGGTGCTCGTAGGCCTTGAGGATCTTGACCGTGGGCACGGCCAGCACCTTGCCGTCCACGCCGGCCTCGTCCTCCATCTTGAGCATGCCCAGGGCGCGGCAGGGCACGACCACGCCCGGCTGCAGCGGATAGGGGGTCAGCACCAGCACGTCCACCGGGTCGCCGTCGCCCGACAGGGTCTGCGGCACGTAGCCGTAGTTGCAGGGGTAGCGCATGGAGACGGTGAGGAAGCGGTCCACGAAGACGGCGCCCGAGTCCTTGTCCACTTCGTACTTGATGGGATCGGCCTCGGCCGGGATCTCGATCACGACGTTGAAAGTTTCGGGCAGCTTGGAGCCGGGCGTGACGTTGTTGAGCGACATGGTTGGGTTCTGGATGAATGGAAACAGGGCGCGCACGCAGGCGGCGCGGCCCGGGATTTTAGGCTCAGGCCCTTGCACGCGGCTTGCAGCCGGCGCCAAACGGCCGGCAATCTGCGCGCCGCTGCCGCACAATCGCGGCCATGCAGCTCCACTACATCGCCAATGCCGGCGTGGCTTCGTCCTCCGGGCGCACCATCGCCATGATCGACCCTTCCGACGGCCAGCCCTTCGACGAGATCCAGCGCGGCACGGCCGAGGACATCGACGCCGCCGTTCACGCCGCGCGCGAGTGCTTCGACAGTGTCTGGAGCCGCATGGCGCCGGCCGAGCGCGGCCGGCTGCTGCAGCGCCTGTCGCTGAAGATCACCGAGCATGCCGACGAGCTGGCGGCGCTGGAGCAGCGCGACTGCGGCAAGCCCACGCGCCAGGCGCGTGCCGATGCCCTGGCGCTGGCGCGCTACTTCGAGTTCTATGCCGGGGCCTGCGACAAGCTGCACGGCGAGACCATTCCCTACACCGACGGCTACAGCGTGCTGACCTGGCGCGAGCCGCATGGCGTCACAGGCCACATCGTGCCCTGGAACTACCCCATGCAGATCTTCGGGCGCTGCGTGGGCGCGGCGCTGGCCGCGGGCAACGTCTGCGTGGTCAAGCCCGCCGAGGATGCCTGCCTGTCGCTCTTGCGCGTGGCGCAGCTGGCCGCCGAGGCGGGCTTTCCGGCCGGGGCGCTGAACATCGTCACCGGCTACGGCCACGAGGTGGGCGACGCGCTGGCGCGCCACCCCGGCATCCAGCACATCAGCTTCACCGGCAGCCCGAAGGTCGGCACGCTGATCCAGCAGGCCGCCGCCGAGCGCCACTGCCCGGTGACGCTGGAGCTGGGCGGCAAGAGCCCGCAGATCGTCTTTGCCGATGCCGACCTGGACGCGGCCGTGCCGGTGCTGGTGAGCGCCATCATCCAGAACGCCGGCCAGACCTGCTCGGCCGGCTCGCGCGTGCTGATCGACGCCATGATCTACGAGCCCCTGCTCGAGCGCTTGGGGTCCGCCTTCGAGGCGCTGCGCGTGGGCCCGGCCGCCATGGACCTGGACGTGGGCCCGCTCATCCGCCAGAGCCAGCAGCAGCGCGTGTGGGACTTCCTGTCGGACGCGCAAGTCGCCGGCATCCCCCTGGTGGCCCAGGGCACGGTGGTGGACGAGGCGCCCGAGACCGGCTTCTACCAGGCCCCCGCCCTGCTGCGCGACGTGCCGCCGCAGCACCGCCTGGCGCAGGAAGAAGTCTTCGGCCCGGTGCTGGCCGCCATGCGTTTCGACGACGAGGACCACGCCGTGCAGCTGGCCAACGGCACGCGCTACGGCCTGGTCGCCGGCGTCTGGACGCGCGACGGCGCGCGCCAGCTGCGCATGGCGCGGCGCCTGGCCTCCGGGCAGGTGTTCATCAACAACTACGGCGCCGCCGGCGGCGTGGAGCTGCCGTTTGGCGGCGTCAAGTCGAGCGGCCACGGGCGCGAGAAGGGCTTCGAGGCGCTCTACGGCTTTACCACCCTGAAGACGGTGGCCATACGCCACGGCTGACGGGCGCAGGCCGCGCCGCGCGCGGCAGAGTCCCCAGCCATACCCCTACCGGGGGCATGCGTCACAATTTGCGCCATGGCTGAACGTGTCATCCCGCTGGTGGACCAGCGCTCCCGGGCCCTGACGCCCCCCGTCCCCGCCCCCGGCGCCGCCGAGCGCGCCACGGGCGAGCTGTTCGACACCCGGGCGCGGCCCCTGCGCGACCTGCGCATCAGCGTCACGGACCGGTGCAACTTCCGCTGCGGCTACTGCATGCCCAAGGAGGTGTTCGACAAGCACTACCGCTACCTGCCGCACAGCGACCTGCTGAGCTTCGAGGAGATCACCCGCGTGGCGCGCCTGTTCATGGCGCATGGCGTGCACAAGATCCGCCTGACCGGTGGCGAGCCGCTGCTGCGCAAGAACCTGGAGCGCCTGGTCGAGCAGCTGGCCGCGCTGCCCACCGTGGACGGCCGCGCGCCCGACCTCACGCTCACCACCAACGGCTCCATCCTGGCGCGCAAGGCCCGCGCGCTCAAGGACGCGGGCCTGTCGCGCGTCACCGTCAGCCTCGACAGCCTGGACGACGCGGTCTTTCGGCGCATGAACGACATGGACTTTCCCGTGGCCGACGTGCTCGCCGGCATCGAGGCCGCGCAGGCTGCGGGCCTGGAGCGCATCAAGGTCAACATGGTGGTCAAGCGCGGCACCAACGACCACGAGATCACCGCCATGGCGCGGCGCTTTCGCGGCACCGGCATTACGCTGCGCTTCATCGAATACATGGACGTGGGCGCCACCAACGGCTGGCGCATGGACGAGGTGCTGCCCTCGTCCGAGGTCATCGCCCGCCTGCAGGCCGAGCTGCCGCTGGTGCCGCTGGCCGCCAGCACCCCCGGCGAGACTGCCAAACGCTGGGGCTGGGCCGGCGCCGACGGCCGGCACGACCCGGCGCTGGGCGAGGTCGGCGTGATCAGCAGCGTCACCCAGGCCTTCTGCGGCGACTGCAACCGCGCGCGCCTGTCCACCGAGGGCCGGCTCTACCTGTGCCTGTTCGCCAGCCAGGGCTGGGACCTGCGCACGCTGCTGCGCGGCGGCGCCACCGACGCGCAGCTCGAGGCGGCCATCGCCGCCATCTGGCGCCAGCGCAGCGACCGCTATTCCGAGCTGCGCGCCAGCCTGCCGCCCGAGGCCGGCGGCGGCGGGCGCCGCATCGAGATGAGCTACATCGGCGGCTGACGGCCGCCGCCAGGGCGCTTGCCATGATCGACTCCCAAGACATCACGGCCCTGGTGCTGGCCGGCGGGCGCGGCTCGCGCATGGGCGGCGTCGACAAGGGCCTGCAGCCCTTTCTCGGCACGCCGCTGGCGCTGCACGCGGCGCGGCGTATCGCCCCGCAGGTGGCGGGCGTGATGTTCAACGCCAACCGCCACCTGCACAGCTACGCTGCCTGGGATCTGCCCGTCTGGCCCGACGCCCAGGCCGATTTCGCCGGGCCCCTGGCGGGCTTTGCCGCGGGGCTGGCGCACTGCCCCACGCCCTGGCTGCTCACGCTGCCGTGCGACACGCCGCTGTTTCCGCCCGACCTGGCCACGCGCCTGGCGGCCGCCGCGGCCCAGGCCGGCGCGCCGCTGGCCATGGCGGCGGCGCCGGACGAGGCCGGCGAGCCACGCATCCACGCTGTGTTCTGCCTGCTGCGCACCACGCTGCTGCCGGATCTGGAGCGCTTCATCGCCGCGGGCGGGCGCCGCGTGCAGGAATGGACGCGCCAGCACGGCCCGGCCGTCGCCACGTTCAACCGCCCGGACGACGACGCACGGGCTTTTGCCAATGCCAATACCCTGGAGGAGCTGCGGGCGCTGGAAATGCTGGCGCGGGGGCAGCATGGCGGCTGACGGCGTGGACACGTCGAGAATCTCAAGCTGTGACCCGGGCGGCGCTGGCCCCCACCCCGGCCCTCCCCCAAAGGGGGAGGGAGAGGGGAAAAGGCCTGTAGCCCTTGTCAGGCCTTGATCACCTGCTATAAAAAACGATTTTCACCAGGAGAGCCCCATGCCCTACGCCGCCACCCACCTCGCCACCCCGCCCACGCGCGAAGCCGTTGACGCCCTCAAGGGCCAGGCCGTGCTCGAGTTCGGCACGGCCTGGTGCGGCCACTGCCAGCGCGCGCAGCCGCTGATCGAGCAGGCGCTGCAGCCCCGCGCCCAGGTCGAGCACATCAAGGTGGAGGACGGCCCCGGCCGGCCGCTGGGGCGCAGCTACCGCGTCAAGCTGTGGCCGACGCTGGTCGTGCTGCGGGACGGCCAGGAAGTGGCACGCGTGGTGCGGCCGCAAACGGCGCAGGAATTGGAAGAGGCGCTGGCGGCGCTGCAGGCATAAGCGGCGGACGCCCCCCTCTTGCCCCCTCCTCCTCTGGGGGAGGGCCGGGGTGGGGGCCAGCCCCGGCTCGTCCTTCAGCCTTGCCCCTGACCCCCGGCTGCCTCCCCCTCTCCCGCTAGCGGGAGAGGGCCGGGGTGAGGGCGCCGGGCGCGGGCGCTGCGCCTGAACGCCCCCTCACCCCTACCCTCTCCCCCTGAAGGGGGCGAGGGAGCGAAAAGCCAGCATCCGTGGGAATGAGAAGCGGCGCCTCACACCCCAGCCAGCACCTGCTCCACCCCCCGGTTGGCCAGCTGATCGGCCCGCTCGTTGCCCGCGTCCCCCGCGTGGCCGCGTACCCAGTGCCAGTCGATCTCATGCCCCGCGCCATGCGCCAGGCCGTCGAGCTGGCGCCACAGCTCGGCGTTCTTCACCGGCTGGCCGCTGGCGGTGCGCCAGCCCTTCTTCTTCCAGCCGTGGATCCACGAGGTGATGCCCTGGCGCACGTACTGGCTGTCCAGGTACAGCTGCACGCGGCAGGGCCGCTTGAGCGCGGACAGCGCCTGGATGACCGCCATCAGCTCCATGCGGTTGTTCGTCGTTTCGCGCTCGCCGCCAAACAACTCCCTGGTCAGGTCGCCCGCGCGCAGCAGCACGCCCCAGCCCCCAGGGCCGGGGTTGCCTTTGCAGGCGCCATCGGTATAGATCACCACTTCGGTCAAGAACACTCTCCAGAAAAAACCAATGCGAATAACCGGGGCGCCGCCTTCAGCGCCGCGCCTGACGCCGGGCCACCTGGGCCTGCGCCGCCACGGCCGGGCTGGCACTGCGCCAGGCCGGCTCGAGCAGCCGCGCACCATGCACGCGCTTGACGGCCACCGTGATGTAGGCCGCGCCGAACACCGGCCACCAGCGCGCGCCCAGGCCGTCCATCCATTCCCAGCGCGCCAGCCAGCGCTCGCTCTGCACAGCCGGTCGAAAGCACCCGTAGCTGACACTCTCCAGCTCGAAATCGAGCAGCTGCAGCCAGTCGCGCAGCCGCCCGGGCGCGATGAACTCGCCCGCCTCGGGCAGATAACGCCGCCCGCCCGCGCCCACGCTCTGGTACAGGCGCGCGCGCCGCTGGCGCAGGCCCCACAGGCTCCAGGGGTTGAGGCCGCTGATCACCACGCGCCCCTCGGGCACCAGCACGCGCTGCACCTCGCGCAGCGCGGCGTGCGGGTCCACGCTCAGCTCCAGCGTGTGCGGCATGACGACCAGGTCCACGCTGGCCTCGGCAAAGGGCAGCATCACGGGCTCGGCCATCAGCCCGGGCGTCGTGCCCGCCAGACCATCGGCAGAAAAAGCCTGGCCTTCGGCCTCGCCCAGCGCCAGCCAGCGGTGCGGCATCCGGTTGGCGCGCAGGCCGTCCAGCGCCGGCAGGCCCAGCTGCAGCGCGTGAAAGCCGAAGACGTCGGCGACCAGCTCGTCGTGGCGCGCCTGCTCCCAGGCCAGCAGATGGCGGCCGGGGGGGGTATCCAGCCAGTGGTGCAAACCTATAATCTCGCCGCTCATGAAGTTGCTGCCGCTGCCCGCCTTCGCCGACAACTACATCTGGATGCTCGAAGGCGCCCGGGGCGCCGTGGTGGTGGATCCGGGTGACGCTGCGCCCGTGCTTGCGGCGCTGGGCAGCTCGGGGCTGCCGCTGGCGGCGATTTTAGTCACGCACCACCATGGCGATCACACCGGCGGCGTGGCCGAGCTGCGCGCGAAGACGGGCGCCGTCGTCCACGGCCCGGCGCGCGAGGCCCTGCCCGAGCCTGTCGCGCGCGTGACAGGTGGCGACACCGTCACGGCGCTCGGCCTGGCCTTTGAAGTCATCGACGTGCCCGGCCACACCGCCGGCCACATCGCCTACCACTGCGCCGACGCGGGCGCGGGCGGGCCGCTGCTGTTTTGCGGCGACACGCTGTTTTCCGGCGGCTGCGGCCGCGTGTTCGAGGGCACGCCCGGGCAGATGCTGCAATCGCTCGAGCGCCTGGCCGCCTTGCCGGGCGACACCCAGGTGTGCTGCGCCCACGAATACACCCTGTCCAACCTCAAATTCGCCCGCGCGGTGGAACCAACGAACGCCGCACTGCTCCAGCACAGCCGGCACTGCGAGCAGCTGCGCGAGCGCGGCCTGCCCACCCTGCCCTCCACCCTGGCGCTGGAGCGCCAGATCAACCCTTTCCTGCGCACGCGCGAAGCAGCCGTGGCCGAGGCCGCACGCCGCTACGACGCCCGCGTGGACCCTGCCTCGCCCGTGTCCGTGTTCGCGGCACTGCGCCAATGGAAGAACGAGTTCCGATGAGATTCCTGCACCTGCTGATGCTTGCCAGCCTGCTGTGGCTGACCGGCTGCGCCACCACTGCCCCTGGCGACGCTTCTTCCTCCGGCACCGACCTCGCGCACACCCCGCTCTACCCGGCCGGGCCGCTGCGGCCCATCACCGCCGGCTCGACCGGCGGGCGCATGGTGGCGGGCATCGACGCCCCAGCCGACCTGTGGGACCGCATCCGCCGCGGCTTTGCCATGCCCGACCTGGACGGCGAGCTGGTCGCCGACCGCGAGCAGTGGTACGCCAGCCGCCCCGACTACATGCAGCGCATGACCGAGCGCTCGCGCAAGTACCTGTTCCACATCGTCGAAGAGCTGGAGCGCCGCGGCATGCCGACCGAACTCGCGCTGCTGCCCTACATCGAGAGCGCCTTCAACCCGCAGGCCGTCTCCAGCGCCAAGGCTGCGGGCATGTGGCAGTTCATGCCGGCCACGGGCACCTACTTTGACCTGAAGCAGAATGCCTTCCGCGACGACCGGCGCGACGTGCTGGCCTCGACCCGCGCGGCGCTGGACTACCTGCAGAAGCTGCACAACATGTTCGGCGACTGGCACCTGGCCCTGGCCGCCTACAACTGGGGCGAAGGCAGCGTTTCGCGCGCCATCGCCAGGAACGAGAAGCAGGGCCTGGGCACCACCTACCCGGAGCTGACCATGCCCGCCGAGACGCGCATGTACGTGCCCAAGCTGCAGGCGGTGAAGAACATCGTGGCCGACCCCGAGCGCTTCGGCGCCGAGCTGCCGCTGATCCTGAACCACCCTTATTTCCAGAGCGTGGAGATCACGCGCGACATCGACGTCTCGCTGGTGGCGAGCCTGGCCGGCATCCGCGAGGAGGACTTCCGCGCGCTCAACCCCTCGCTGCACCGGCCCGTCATCCTGGCCGCGGGCATGCCCCGCATCCTGCTGCCCTGGGACAACGCCCAGGTCTTTCGCCGCAACCTGGAGGCCTACAGCGAAGGCCAGTACGCCAGCTGGACGGTCTGGACCGTGCCCGGCAACATGACCGCCGCCGCCGCCGCCCAGCACGCCGGCATGAGCGAGGCCGACCTGCGCCAGGTCAACGGCATCCCGCCGCGCATGATGATCAAGGCCGGCTCGGCCCTCATGGTGCCGCGCGCGGCCACCACGCGGCAGGACGTGTCCAGCCACCTGGCCGACAACGGCCAGATCGCCTTCACCCCCGAGGTGGTCACGCGCCGCACCACCGTGCGCGCGGGCAAGCGGGACACGGTGGCCAGCATCGCCCAGCGCTACAAGGTCAGCGCCGCCGACGTGGCCGACTGGAACGACCTGAAGACCAGCAGCCGCTTCAAGCCGGGCGAGAGCGTCACCATGTACCTGCCCGTGCGCCTGACGGCGCAGTCGCTGGCGCGCACCAGCCCCAGGCAGCCCGTGGCAGCACCCGCCCCCAGCACGCGCACGGCGGCCTCGCGCCCGGGCGCCGCCCGCCCGGCCGCCGCCAGCGCCCGCGCACCGGCCAAGGTGCGTGCGCAGCCCAAGCGGCGTTGAAATCAAATTTAATAGCTAAAACTCCATAGCCGGCGCGGGCTATCGGCCGTTTCGCCTATTACTCCCTCCCCCTCCGGGGGAGGGTTGGGGTGGGGGCCAACCCTCCCTGCACTGCGGCGCCGGCTCCCACCGCCAGCCGCCCCATCCCCACCTTCCCCCAGAGGGGGAAGGAGCAAGACGTGGTCCCCACAGAGGGCGCGGGATAAAACTAGACCTGCTCCAGCCGCTGCTGCGCCCGCTGCGCCCAGCTGTTGCTGTAGGTTTTCTCCAGCAACACCCGCGCCTGGGCGGCGGCGGGCTCGGCGCGCGTGACGGCGCGCAGGGCCGTGGCCGGGCCGTCGGCCGGCATCAGCCCGTCGGGCGAAAGCGTTTCACGCACCTTCTCGAACGCGGCCAGGTAGGCGCCCCGGTCGCCCAGCAGATAGGCCTTGGGCACGACGCGCGTCAGGTCCGCGGGGCTGGCGGTCTGCAGCCAGCGCAGCGCACGCGCCATGGCGTGTACCAGCGCCTGCGCCTCGCGTGGCTGGCGCTGCACGAAGAGCTGCGGGGCGAACAGGCAGGCGCCGGGCATGGGCCCGCCGTAGAGCTGGGCCGAGCCCTTGAGCGAGCGCGCATCGGCCAGCACGCGCGCATCGAGCCGCTGCTCCAGCAGGGTGATCACCGGATCGGCATGGCACACCGCGTGCACGCGCGTCTGCCGCAGCGCATCGACGGCCGCGGCGCCGTTGCCCACAGCCAGAAACCTGACGTCGCCGGGGGCGATGCCCGCCTCGCGCAGCCACAGGCTGGCCAGGTAGTGCGTGGACGAGCCGGGCGCGGTCACGCCCACGCGCAGCCCCTTGAGGCGCGACAGGCCTTCGGCGCTGGCGTAGCGGGCCTGGGCCGTCAGCGCGATCTGCGGCGCGCGCGCCAGCAGCACCAGGCTGCGCCAGTCGTCGCCGCGCAACTGGCCGCGCACCACATGCTCATAGGCGCCACAGCAGACATCGGCCGCGCCCGCCGCGAGCGCCCGCGCCGCCTGCGCACCTGCGGCGTAATCGGTGACCTGCACGGACAGGCCCTCGGCGGCGAACAGGTCCAGCTCCTGCGCGACCAGCAGCGGCAGGTGGTAGAGGGTGGCCTGCGCCCCCACGGCCACGCGGATGGGTGCGCCGCCACCGCCGGCCGCGGGGCCATCCGCCATGCCCCCGGCCAGGGGCCTGAGCGCCCAGGCCGCGCCGGGCAGCGCCGCGGCGGCAGCGGCCTGGACGAACTGGCGACGGGTGGGCAGGAAGGGGCGCATGGCGAGGGAGGGCGGTGGCTGCGGCGGGGCGCCGAGGCGGGGCGGAAGCGGGCGGCACGGCAAATGTTGCAGTGCAGCAATCGTGCCCCAGCCCGGCGCCGCCGGCACTGGGGAGAACCCTTGCGCAGAACTGCGTACGCGCGCCGGCAGGTCAGCGCTGCGGCTGCAGCAGGGCGAGCGTGGCCTCGTCGGGCACCCCGCCGTACAAGGCGTTCAGCGCCTGGGCGAACAGCGGATCTTCCGGGGCCACCTGGGCGAACAGGGTCAGGCACGAGCGCAGCTTGAGGGCATCGACCGCGCCCAGCATCTGCCCGGGGCTGCGGCCCGGGTGGCCCAGCAGGGCGCGCACGCATTCGCGCAGGCGCGCGCCCAGCACTGGATGCGCGGCGTAGGCCGCAGCCTCGGCGCCGTCGGCCAGGCCATAGTGCCAGGCCATGTGGCTGCGCCCCAGGCCGCGCAGCTGCGGCAGCACATACCAGATCCAGTGCGTGCGCTTGGCGCCGGCCCGCAGCTCCGCCAGGGCCTGGTCGTAGTCGCGCTGCTGGGCCTGGAGGAAACGCTCCAGCGATCGGGACTCCTCAGGGTGGGCAGTTTGCATGAAAAAGGCTCCTTCGCGTTGCAGGGCCTTGACTTTCAGCTATCGGATTTGCACTGCAGCACAGACGCCCGATTGCATCTAGCAACGATGCACGATACAACACGGAAATGATTACAGGATTTCGGCACAAGGGCCTTGAAGCCTTCTACCGCACCGGCACGACGAAGGGTATCCAGTCAACCCATGCAGCCAAGCTGGGCCGCATCCTGGGTGCGCTCGACGTAGCCGCGGGGCCGGAAGACCTGAGCTTTCCAGCGTTTCGGCTTCACCCACTGAAAGGAGAGCTCAAAGACTTCTGGTCAATCACGGTGAACGGCAATTGGCGCGTGATTTTCCGTTTTGCCGGGGCGGCCGATGTGGAGCTGGTCGATTATGTGGATTACCACTGACAAGGAGTGCGAAAGATGATGAAGAACCCCCCTCACCCCGGAGAGCTGTTGCGCGAGGATGTGGTAGCCGAGCTGGGCCTGTCCGTAACCGAGACGGCGGAGCGCCTGGGCATGTCCCGCGTGGCTTTTTCGCGGGTACTGAACGGCAAGGCTGCCGTCAGTCCCGACCTGGCCATCAGGCTGGAACGGGCAGGCGTCAGCACGGCCCGTGCATGGCTTGCCATGCAGGCCAACTACGACCTGGCGCAAGCCATGAAGCACCCCCAGCCACCCGTGCGCCCCTTGTTTGCGACAGCACCCCGCGTGTGAAGCCTGGTGCCCATCCATTGCGCTCATCCATTGCGCTCATCCACTCGGCCGCAGCCGCGCCGCCTCGCGCTGGCCCACGTCCTTCAGGAAGGCCCACACGGCCTGCGTGCGCGCCAGGTGCTTGGCCTCGGCCGGCATGCTCATCCAGAAGGTGCGCACGAAGCGCGCCTCGGCCGGCAGCACGCGCGCCAGGGTCGGGTCGCGGTCGGCCAGGAAGGCCGGCAGCACGGCCAGGCCCGCGCCGGCGCGCACGGCCTCGTATTGCGCGGTCACGCTGGTGCTGCGCAGGGCAAAGCGCTCGGGCGGCCAGAGCTGGTCGATGAATTGCAGCTCCTTGGAGAACAGCAGGTCGTCCACGTAGCTGACGAAGTCATGGTGGCGCAGGTCCTCGCGCCGCGCCACCAGCGGGCGGCGCGCCAGGTATTCGCGCTGGCCGTACAGGTGCAGCGTGTAGTCGGCCAGTTTGGTGACCAGCACCGAGCCGCGCTTGGGCCGCTCCAGCGAAATCACGATGTCCGCCTCGCGCCGCGACAGGTGCAGCATGCGCGGCACGGCCAGCAGGTCGATGGACAGATGCGGGTGCTGGCGCGCCAGGTGCGCCAGGTGCGGCGCCAGGATCAGCGTGCCGAAGCCCTCCGTCACGCCCACGCGCACCAGGCCGCTGGGGCCGCCGGCGGCGGCGTTGGCGGGCGACGCGCGCTCCACGCCCAGCACGGCGGCCTCCATGGCCTCGACCGATGGCAGCAGCTGGCGGCCGGCCTCGGTCAACCGGTGGCCGGCCGCGTCGCGGGCGAACAGCGGCGCGCCCATCTGCTTTTCCAGCGCCTGGATGCGCCGGGCCACGGTGGTGTGCTCCACGCCCGAGCGGCGCGCGGCAGCGGCCAGGGTGCCGGTACGGGCCAGCTCCAGGAAGTAGCGCAGGTTGTCCCAGTCCATGGTGCCTCAGTGCCGGTTGTGCAAATTTGCAAAGCCAAGGTGCGCGATTATCTATTGCCCCTGTAATTTTGCACGCCTACCATAGACGCCGTTTTGCATCACCCTTCCCACCCCTCTTTCAAGGAGACACGCGCCATGGACGCATCCACCACCCAGAACGTGCAGGCCCCGACGGTCAAGCTGCTGATCGACGGCAAGCTGGTCGAATCCAAGACCACCCAGTGGCGCAACGTGGTCAACCCCGCCACGCAGGAAGTGCTGGCGCGCGTGCCCTTCGCCACGCCCGAGGAAGTCAACGCCGCCGTGGCCAACGCCAAAGAAGCCTTCAAGACCTGGCGCAAGACCCCCATCGGTACCCGCTCGCGCATCTTTTTGAAGCTGCAGCAGCTGATCCGCGAGAACATGAAGGAGCTGGCCGCGCTGCTGACGGCCGAACAGGGCAAGACCCTGCCCGACGCCGAGGGCGACGTGTTCCGCGGCCTGGAGGTGGTGGAGCACGCCAGCGCCATCGGCAACCTGCAGCTGGGCGAGCTGGCCAACAACGTGGCCAACGGCGTCGACACCTACACCGTCATGCAGCCGCTGGGCGTGTGCGCCGGCATCACGCCGTTCAACTTCCCCGCCATGATCCCGCTGTGGATGTTCCCCATGGCGATCGCCACGGGCAACACCTTCGTGCTCAAGCCCTCCGAGCAGGACCCCATGGTCACCATGCGCCTGTGCGAGCTGGCCCTTGAAGCCGGCGTGCCCCCCGGCGTGCTGAACGTGGTGCACGGCGGCGAGGACGTGGTCAACGCCATCTGCGACCACCCGGACATCAAGGCCATCAGCTTCGTCGGCTCCACCAAGGTCGGCACGCATGTCTACAACCGCGCCAGCCTGGCCGGCAAGCGCGTGCAATGCATGATGGGCGCGAAGAACCACGCCATCGTCATGCCCGACGCGAACAAGGAGCAGTCGCTCAACGCCGTGCTGGGCGCCGCCTTCGGCGCGGCCGGCCAGCGCTGCATGGCGATTTCGGTGCTGGTGCTGGTGGGCGAGGCCCGCAAGTGGATCCCCGAGATCGTCGAGAAGACCAAGGGCCTGAAGGTGTCCGCCGGCACCACGCCGGGCGCGGACCTGGGCCCGCTGATTTCGTGCCAGGCGCGCGAGCGGGTCGAGGGCCTGATCGAGCGCGGCGTGCAGGAAGGCGCCACGCTGGAGCTGGACGGCCGCAACCCGCAGGTGCAAGGCTTCGAGAAGGGCAACTTCGTCGGCCCGACGATCTTCAGCGGCGTCAAGCCCGGCATGACGATCTATGACCAGGAGGTCTTCGGCCCGGTGCTGGCCATCGTCGAAGCCGACGACCTGGAGCAGGCCATCGAGTTCATCAACGCCAACCCCAACGGCAACGGCACGGCCATCTTCACGCAGAGCGGCGCCGCCGCGCGCATGTTCCAGGAAGAGATCGACGTCGGCCAGGTCGGCATCAACCTGCCGGTGCCGGTGCCGGTCCCGCTGTTTTCCTTCACGGGCAGCCGCGCGTCCAAGCTGGGCGACCTGGGTCCCTACGGCAAGCAGGTCGTGCTGTTCTACACGCAGACCAAGACCGTCACCGCCCGCTGGTTTGACGACAGCACGCTGCACCATGGCGTCAATACGACGATTAGTCTGAAGTGACATCCCCCTGAGGCGCTGTCGCGCCTTCCCCCTTCCCTGGCGTCGCTGCGCGACTTGGAAGGGGGACGACGCCAGTGCTGCGGGGCGGCCCTTGCGCAGCGTCTGCTGGCCTGGGTGCGCGCCCAGGTTTTGCCGTTGGGCACCAAATCGGCCTCCAGCGCTTACTGGACAAGCGCTGGCAGCTACAAAAACATGAGTATCCGAGGAGACCTTCGCGCATGAACTTTGACCTGACCGAAGACCAGCGCGCCTTTGCCGACGCGGCGCGGCAGTTCGCGCAGGCGGAGCTGGCGCCGCACGCCGCGCACTGGGACGCCGAGGGCATCTTCCCGCGCGAGGCGATTCAAAAGGCGGGCGAGCTGGGTTTCTGCGGCCTGTACGCGCCCGAGAACGCCGGCGGCCTGGCGCTGCCCCGCCTCGACGCCACCTTGGTGTTCGAGGAAATGGCCGCCGTGGACCCGAGCACCACGGCCTTCATCACCATTCACAACATGGCCACCTGGATGCTGGGCACCTGGGCCACGGATGAAGTGCGCGCCGAATGGGGCGAGCCGCTGACCAGCGGGCAAAAGCTGGCCAGCTACTGCCTGACCGAGCCCGGCGCCGGCTCGGATGCCGCTTCCATCAAGACCCGCGCCGAACGGGTCGGACATGAATACGTCATCAACGGCGCCAAGGCCTTCATCAGCGGCGCCGGCTCGACCGACGTCCTGGTGCTCATGGCCCGCACGGGCGATGCGCAATCGGGTGCCGGCGGCATCAGCGCCTTCGTCGTTCCGGCCCACCTGCCGGGCATCAGTTACGGCAAGAAGGAAGAAAAGATGGGCTGGAACAGCCAGCCCACGCGCACCATCAGCTTTGACAACGTGCGCATCCCCGCCAGCCACCTGCTGGGCCGCGAGGGCGAAGGCTTCAAGATAGCGATGAAGGGCCTGGACGGCGGGCGCATCAACATCGCCACCTGCTCCGTCGGCGCCG